>QIKS01000290.1 GCA_003233025.1 Hellea balneolensis
GCCAAATCGGCACGGAAAATTTCTGCGGCAATGGGCAAGATATCCGCAAGTGTCATATTTTGGTACGCTGCGGTGCGGGTGCGGAAATTATCAATGCCCCAACTATCCGTCTGGGCATTGCTGATGACGCTCATCCAATAGCTATTGCTTTCCATAGAGGTATCAAGGTTTTCCAATATGGGTTGGACAGCGCGGGTAAATTCATCGTCACTGACATTCCCGGTTCGCAAATCTTCAGCGATTTCTGCCAGTTTTTGCCCCATATCACCGACATTTTCAGGCGTTAATCCCAAACTGACAGACATATAGCCATAATCCTTAAACAGACGTGAGCCAACCCGGCTGGCAGACGGGGAATAGGCCGCCCCTTCTTCTTCTCGAATAACATCCGTAAGCTTGTTGGAAAATACCCGGCGCAGGACATTCAACTGACGGTTCACCTCAATATCCGAGCCATCCGGCGCAGGCCAGTGAACCCGCAATTGCGCTCTGTTTTCGTCACCTGAGTGAGACAGAACAACCGGTTTCTTACGACCTTGGGGAAAAACAAGCTTGGTCATTTCGGGATAGGATTTATGTCCCAATGTGCGTTCTGGCAGGGCGCCGAATGTGCGGGCAACCTGCTTGATCACTTCGTCTTTATCAAAATCACCAACAATAGAAATTTCGATTTGGCCATTTGCCAATTGCGGTGAAATCCAGTTTTTTACATCTTCAATTGTTGTCGCCAATAAGGCTTCTTGGTTGGGCAAGCCGTACCGTTCATCGCCTGAACGCAGCAAGCGGCCCATCTCACGACTGGCGACGCCGCCGGGCGTGCTGTCCAATGTCGGATACCAGCTTTCAATATATTTGGCGTAGCGAGCTTGTGCTTCCTCGCGGTAACCCGGCGCGCTCGCCATGGCGGTCATCAGATTGAGCTGATCGGCCAAATCCGAAACCACGGTTGAGCCGGAGATAAAAAATGCCTTCGTGCCAATGCCAAAACCTGCGCCAACGGCTTTGCCAGCCATCAGGCGAGAAATATCATCAACACTATGGGCCTCAAGCCCGCCCGCCGACATCATCGTATTCGCCAAAGAATTGAGGGCGCCGTCTTTGACGGGAATGGAAAGGGATCCATCGCCAATACTGACGGAAATACGAATTGTGTCTTTCTCAAAATCCGTTGCTTTGAGGTTGAGCAAAACATTATTGTCAAATTTGATCAAATCTGCACCGACATCATCAATGCGGCTGGTTTGGACGACCTTGCCGGGCGTGCCAAAATCCGTATAGGCGAAATGATCTTGCGCCTCTTGCACATTTTGTTCGATTTCTAGTACCATGGCCGCCTCAAAAGCCTGTTTGATTTGTGTTTCCGGGTTTTCCAAAATCTCGCTGGTTTTTAAATATAACAATGGCTGGTCAAGGGCCGACCATTGGTTTTTAAAGCTGTCCCAAACTTCATCCAAGCTAATCACGTCAATATAATCTTCCAAACGCTGCAAGCTACCCGAAGGATGGGCAAACACTCTCTCGCCAGAAAACCCGGCCAAAATACCTCCGGCCAAACTGCCCGTACGCCGTGTTTCAGCCGTCTGCACCGCAACCTGCGCCCCTTTGCGACTATTGGCCAATTGTTCATCCAATTCGGCTTGCGTAAATCCGTATTTCAAAGCTTTGCGCAGCTCGCCTACACCCACATCCAAAGCATTGGCCCAATTTTCCGGGCGACTGGCCATGGTCAACGTAGCTATTTCAGCCGTTTTCAGGATAGACGACACCCCGCCGCCGCCATTTAGAAATTGCGCATCAGCTTCCAAAGCAAGGCTGGCCAGTCGGCGATTTAAAATACGGTTACCCAGACCGTCAATAAAGGCTTGCTTGCGGTTGTCCGCAATATCCGCACGCTCCATATAAGGCTTGAGCGTCCCCAAGGTTATGGTCGTTTGAATGTCAGGATCGGTGAAATAACCAATATCAGCGCCGCGCAGAGGTATTGTACCGGCGTTCATCTGCTCTCCGGCTTCACCCACGGCTTGCCAATCAGAGAAATATTGCGCTATTTTCGCCACCGCATAATCGGTTTCAATATCACCGACCAAAACAATAAATGTATTTTCCGGGCGGTAATAAGCTTCATAATAACTGCGAAAAGCCTCGGCATTCATGCTGGCCAAGGTTTCGTCCACGCCGATGGGCAAGCGGTCATATATCCGGCTGCCTTTTGTCAGGAACCGCAAATTATCACGCCCGGCCCGCGCTGCCGGACTGTCGCCACGCCGTTTTTCCGCCTGCACCACACCCCGTTCACGCTCGATAGCTTCCTGGGCCAAAGTCAGGTTTTCCACAGTTTCGCGCATAATCATCAAGGTTTCGTCAAACAGTTCGTCGCTCACATCGGGAAGGTCGAGGGTGTAGACGGTTTGGTCAAAACTCGTATAGGCATTGGTATCAGCGCCAAAGGCAAGGCCGTGCCGCTCCAGGCGTTTAACCATTTCCCCTTCAGGGATGTTTTTCGAACCGTTAAAAGCCATATGTTCCAAAAAATGCGCCAGCCCGCGCTGTTCATCGGTTTCGTTAAGAGAGCCGGTTGCAATACGCACCCGCAAGGCAGCCGTCTTGGTCGGCGTCGCATTGTGCATCACAGCATAGCGCACCCCATTGGGTAATTTTCCGTATATGACATTGTCGTCAGCCGGCACATCGCTGGCCTGGTGGGCAAAATCGACCGCCTTGATGTCCCGAAGAGTTTCAGATTTGTCGGACGTGCATCCAACCAGTAAAGACGCGCCCAATACGAGCGTAAAAACGGATTTCAAAATCATGGAAATTTCCTATTATATTATAACCAGCGACGGACTTGTTTGCAATATTGACCATAGGCATCACCAAACCGGCGGGTGAGATAAGCCTCTTCTTTTGCGATTACATATATCCGCAAAACGAGAATAACAAGCACAACCAACATCAACGCTATCGGTGCATTTCTGACCAAACATATTCCCATATAAATCAAGACCATACCCAGATAGATCGGATTTCGCGAAAATCTGAAAGGCCCGTGCTTTATCAGTGTGCTGTCGGCTGTGTGCGGCAAAATACTGGTTTTGGCTTTATGATAAACAACAGCGCACCAAATCCCGAGCAAAATCCCGGCAATGACAAGCCCGGCTCCACCGTAAACAACGGCACCAGACATGCCTCCAAACCCTGCTTGCAGAATCGATTTGCGAATAAAATAATCCACCAATAAGCTTACGACTAAAATCGAAACAACAAGTATAGGTGGCGGAATTCTCACGCCGGGGTTATCCGAATGCTGCGGCTTGGTCATAGGCTTCATCCCAAAATTTTGACATTTATACACTGCAAGCACACGGTCAGTATTTACAGGCTTACATGCTTTTATTTTTCGCACATATATTGCTTTGTTCAAGAAATAAACCTTAATCTAGGGTCAGAACGCTTTCAACAGGTGACATTTGGGGTTTTCTCATCCATTTTACTAAAAAACAGGATCATTCATGCCCGCAAAAACCGTTACCAATCGATCTACCGATCCCGTTCAAATTATTGCTTTTGATTTTGATGGCACGATCACAACAAAAGATACATTTGCTTTGTTCTTGCGTTATTTTGCCGGGACGCCGAGCTGGGCATTTAAACTGTTGAAACTCCTGCCTGTTTTTATGGCTTATGGCATCAAAATCATTGATAGAAATGCGGTGAAAGCCCATGTAGTCCGGGTGTTTTTCAAAGGCGTTGATGAAAAACATCTAGAGGCCAAAGCCCAAATATTCGCCCAAGATGTCATCCCCGGACTGATTCGCCCCGAAGCGTTGAAAACCTTAAAAATCAAAACCCAATCGCCCCATAAAGTGTTCTTGGTCTCCGCCTCAATCGAACCTTATTTGTTGGCATGGGCCAAAAATCACAACATCAAGACAGTTTTATCAACAAAACTGGCCGTAAAAAACGGGATTTTGACCGGAGAGATTGACGGGGTGAATTGCTGGGGTATGGGGAAGATTAGCAAAATTAGTGCAAAAATGGCGGATACACCTTATGTTATAGTAGAAAGCTATGGAGACAGTCGCGGCGACCGGGAAATGTTACACACCGCACAGGCGTCTTTTTGGAAGCCTTTTCGCCTATAGGTAACGCTCCTATTGATTTCCCATAAAAAAAAGTATTACCACTGCATTAACGCCTAGCTATTTCATTAACTTTTGGTTAGGATCGCCTTAAATCGGGGCAATGAAATTTTTTTGATGAATTATTGGGGACGATAAAATGAAACGCACTCTTTTGATGGCCGTATGTGCGGCTGCTATCACACTACCTTCTGTTGCTCAGGATTTACCTCCTGGCAATCCACTTCCAGGCGAATGTTTTGCCCGGGTGATTGTTCCGGCACAATACCAAACATCGCGGGAACAAATTGTTCTGCGTGAGGCAAGTGAAGAGCTGCGCAAAACACCGGCCCGTTACGAAACGGTTACAGAACGTGTTTTGGTACAAGAGGCCAGTTTCGAACTGCTAACAGTGCCTGCCACTTACAGAGATGTCACTGAAACCGTGATTGTCCAGGAAGCCTCAACAGAGTTGCTGACCACAGCCCCCGTTTACGGCACGATTACCGAAACCGTCTTGGTGCAGCCGCAATCCATTGAATACACAACGATCCCCGCAAGCTATGAAGACATTGCCGACACCGTCACTGTTCAAGAAGCCAGCACGCAACTTGTCTCTATTGCCCCTGTTTACGGGAATGTGACGCAAACAATTATTGTCCAGGAAGCCAGCACAGAGCTTGTGACAATTCCCGCCACTTACGGCACGGTTACCGAGACGGTTGTTATCACACCGCAAAGCGTTGATTATGTGACAATTCCCGCCGTTTTCGAGGACATTAACGAAGCCATTATTGTCCAGGAAGCCAGCACAGAACTTGTGACAATTCCCGCCACTTTCGAAACCATAACGGAAACGATTATTGCCCAGGAAGCCAGCACCGAGCTGGTCACTATTCCCGCGGTTTTTGAAACCGTTACCGACACCGTTGTCGTTGAAGAATCCAGAACGGAACTTGTCAGCATGCCGGCTGAATTTGGCACGGTTACCGAGACGGTTATTATCACACCGCAAAGCGTTGATTATGTGACAATTCCCGCCGTTTTCGAAGACATTAACGTCGCCATTATTGTCCAGGAAGCCAGCACAGAACTTGTGACAATTCCCGCCACATATGAGACAGTTACAGACATCGTAATTGTTCAAGAAGCCAGTACGGAATTACGCAGCGTGCCTGCCCAATTTGGTGAGGTCACTGAAACGATTATTGCCCAGGAAGCCAGCACGGAACTGGTCAGCATTCCAGCCGTTTTTGAAACCGTAACCAATACGGTTATTGTCCAGCCGCAATCCGTTGAATATGTCAGCGTTGCAGCCACTTACGGCGAGATTACCGAAACCATCATCGTACAAGAAGTCAGCACGGAACTTGTTACGGTTCCCGCAACTTTTGAGACGGTTACAGAGGTGATTATCGTTCAGCCACAATCCGTGGATTATGTCAGTGTTCCTGCCACATTTGAAACCGTCACAGAGGTGGTCATTGCCCAGGAAGCCAGCACAGAATTACTCACGGTTCCGGCTACTTTTGAAACCGTGACAAATGTTGTTGTCGTACAACCGCAAACCGTTGAATATGTCGCCGTTCCTGCCACATATGAAACCGTAACCCATACGGTTATCTCCCAGGAAGCCAGCACAGAATTACTCAGCGTACCTGCGGTTTTTGAAACCGTTACTGATATTGTCGTCGTACAACCACAAACCGTCGAATATATCGCCGTTGCGGCCACTTACGCCGACGTGAGCGAAACAATTATTGTCCAAGAAGCCAGCACAGAATTGCTTACGGTTCCGGCGACATATGAGACCGTGACAGACACAGTTATTGTCAGCCCGCAAAGCGTTGATTATGTGACAGTCCCTATTGTCAGCCCGCAAAGCGTTGATTATGTGACAGTCCCGGCGACATTTGAGACCGTCGAACACGTGGTTATTGCTCAAGAAGCCAGCACCGAACTGATCACCATACCGGCCACTTTCGAAACGGTTACAAACATTGTTGTTGTGCAGCCGCAGTCCACGGAATATATCACCGTTCCCGCTACTTTTGAAACCATTACGCAGACGGTTGTCACCCAGGAAGCCAGCACCACGCTGATTAACATCCCGGCTAT
>QIKS01000306.1 GCA_003233025.1 Hellea balneolensis
GCGCGGCGCACTTTACCGGCGAGAAAATCCAGCGAAGCGCCAACGCACAGGCCAAGGCCTTTGCAGTCGCCACGGCTCTGGGCTGTGCGGGCGATCATTTCTTGCTGGGGGGAGCCGACGCAGATAAATGTATAGCGGGCAGGGTGCTGGGCGATAAATGCGGCGCACTTTGCCACGGCCTTGGGGTTTGTCCGCAAACCCATAGGCGGGGCATGGTGGTTAAGCCGGGTGAGGCCGTAGCGCGCTTTGAGCGCGGTAATAACATCGCCGTCGCCGCCAATGACGTTCACTGGTTCGTCTGATTTGATAAGGGTGTCAAACATTTGCGCACTGAGATCGGAGCCGGGAACGGCGGGCAGGGTGTGGCCGGAAAACCGTGCCAGTAATTCCAAGATACGGCTGTCGCAGACGCAAATATCGCTGGCCGTGTAAAGGGGCTTGTAAACATCCGGCTCTTTATGCAAGCGCACAAGGTGATCGACATTGGGTGTGACCAGATAACGAAATTTCTGCTTGGCCGTGACAGCTTTGCAGCGTGCCAGAGTTTGTTCAAAGTTCAATTGATCAAACTCAACATCGCAAAATTTGAGCACAGTTTGTTTTTTAGCGGCAGGCATATATTTATTTCCTTTATTTTCTCAAGCCATGTTTGCGCAATAGACCGCGAAATTGGTGATAACTGAGGCCAAGATGTTTTGCGGCATGGCCTTGGTGGTTTTTGGCGACGGTCAAAGCTTCATTGACCAAGGCCAGTTCGAAGGCATGGGTGCGGGCGGTGAAATCGGTTTCGCCTGTCTCTATGGTTTCTGGCAAGCCTATTTGCGGGACGGTTGCTTCGTCCTCGCTCAATCGCCACGGGGCCTCGAACGGGTCGATATTAATTTGTGACAGGGGCAAAGCCAGCCCGTCTTCTTCATTATAGGCCCGGCCCAAAGCTCGCTCGACGACATTTTTAAGCTCGCGCACATTGCCGGGCCAGTTATAGCCGTTCATAAACTCCAGCACTTCAGCGCTAAAGCCGGGGAAAGACGCTATGCCCAGATCGGCGCTCATCCGTTGGCCAAAATGGGTTGCGAGCGGTAAGATGTCCGCCTTTCTAACCCGCAAAGGCGGCAGGGTAATCACATCAAAAGCCAAGCGGTCAAGCAGGTCGGCGCGAAATTTTCCAGCCCGGACGGCAGCGGGTAAGTCCACATTGGTGGCGCCCAATACGCGCACATTGACGGTTAGCGTTTTATCTCCGCCCAGGCGTTCAAACTCTCCGTATTCAATGACCCGCAGTAATTTTTCCTGTACCCGCGCACTGGCCGTGGCAATTTCGTCGAGGAATAATGTGCCCTTATCGGCCCGCTCAAACCGGCCCAGCCGGCGCGCAGACGCGCCGGTAAACGCCCCTGCCTCATGGCCAAACAGTTCGGAATCGAGCAGCTCGTCTGAAAGCGCGGCGCAATTGACCGCAATATAAGCCTGCTCCCACCGGGGCGACAGAAAATGCAGGCGGGCGGCAACCAGCTCCTTGCCCGTGCCGCGCTCACCGACCACCAACATGGATTTATCCAGGGCTGCGGCTCCGGATATCTGGTCAAGAGTGGCCAGCCAAGCCGGTGATTGGCCGATTAATTGTGGTGGAATTGCGCTCATATAGTTAAATATACCAAATATGATTGGTAAAATAAACTAAATAATGATGAAAATTACGAAATTACAATTAAGCGAATCGGGTGATTTCACGAAAATACCGTTTAAAAACAATGGTTTATAAGATTAACGCCAAACTGGCACGGAGGTTGCAAAGGTATTGGTATGTTGCACAAGAATGTTTTTGAAGCATTGGCATGTTGCACAAAAATGTTTTTGAAGCAGCGCAGTAATTAAACCGGTCACAATTGACCACATATGAAGGAGAGAGTTATGACATACCGTACACAGGATACAGATAATCATTTAGCCAATACAAGCAGCAGCGCCCCCGTTCGCCATCTGCGTCGCCGCCGGGCCATGAGGGCCGTTCATCACCGTTCAGGCGGGATCACATTTAGCGGCCTTGGAATTTAGAGGGACTTATGAGTAGACATGACGAACTTGATTTTGACAGCAAGGTTGCTGACCAGCAAAGTTTTACAGCCAAGTTTTGGCGCTTTGTAAAATATCTCAGCACACGACGAATAGAATGCTGGGGGTTTTTCCTGGCCGGCTATCTCATCGCAACAATTTTTTAATCAACCACAAACCAAACACTAAACCTTAGGAGACTAAAATGGGAATATTTTCAAGAATGGGTGATATCATCAATTCCAACTTAAATTCTATGATCGAGAAGGCCGAAAATCCGGAAAAGATTACACGCCTGATCATTCAGGAAATGGAAGACACATTGGTTGAGGTGCGCACATCTGCGGCGCGCAATATCGCCGAGAAGAAAGAGTTAAAACGCAAGGCGCTCGCTTATGAAGACCGGGCTGGGGAATGGGCGGCCAAGGCCGAACTGGCTCTTGGTAAAGACCGGGAAGATCTGGCACGCGGCGCGGTTGCTGCCAAGCAGCAGGCGGCGCAACTGGCGCAAGTTGTTCGCAAGGAAATCGCGATTTTGGACGAGGCGGTGGCGAAAGCAGATTCCGATTTGGAGAAATTGCAAGCCAAGTTGAACGAAGCCAAAGCCAAACACAAAGCCTTGACCATGCGCGGCAATGTAGCGCAAAATCAGATCAAGATGCGCACCCATATGACCACCAATAAGGTTGATGATGCATTGGCGCGTTATGAAAGAATGGAACACAAGGTTGACGAATTGGAAGCCCATGTGGAAGCCTTTGATCTGGGATCAGGCCAAAGCTTGGAAAGCCAATTTGCAGAGCTGGAAAGCCACGAAGCTGTCGAAGAAGAATTGGCGGCGTTAAAGGCCAGTGTTTCAAAGCGCAGCAAGAAAGTTGCATCCAAATAAAACGGCGGCAACGTCTGATTAAATGAGAGAGAGATTATGGAAATAGAAGTATTAGCTTTGATGATCCCCATTATCGCCATTGCAGGCGGGATTGGGGCGGGAATGTTAAAATCGCATTACAATCATAAAGAACGGATGATGGACCATATGTCCGAGGATCAAATGGCAGAACTGGAGCGCATGTCGCGGGTCGCCGATATTTTAGATCAACGGGTCAATGTTTTGGAAAACATCCTTGATGATGAAGTGCCAAATTGGAGAGAGAAAAATGACAAAACGATCTAAAAACAAACGCAAATACCAAAACTGGGCTGACCGGGCGATGCATGACTGGGACTGGGAAGGTGACAGTGACGGTTATGAATATACCGACCCGAACAAACGGTTGCGCCGCAATAAAATAGACGGTGTGCTGGGCGGGGTTTGCGCCGGAATTGGTGATTATTTTAACATTGATCCGGTCATGGTGCGTATTGCCTATGTCCTCAGTATTATTTTTCTGGGCCTGCCTTTGGTCATCTATTTTGTTTTGTGGATTTTCATTCCGTCTGACAAACGCGCCCCTTACAGGCGCGAATATCGGCAAGCGAAAGAAGCTCGGCGGGAAAATCCGGCCAATCCACGCCCAACAGCAAATTTTCGGGATGTGAAAGGTAAATTTCGCTCTCTGGAGACACGGCTGCAAGACCTGGAGAAATCCATCACATCGAGCGAATGGCAATTGCGCCGCGAATTTCGCGATCTGGAAAGTTAGAACCAAGAGGAGGAGACAGATATGTTCAGCAAAATTTTAATCACAACCCTATTAGGCTCGTCGCTTATCGGCGGCGGCGCCGCCACCGGATTTGTTCCGACAAGTGCCATTTTGGCCGCAGGGCCGATCCGGGTTGAAAGCGGCGGCGATAAAATGATCACGGCGTATTTCGCCGCACATTCGCCGCTCAAGCTGACGATAAACCTTAAAGACGAAAAGCGATTACAGATTAAGTTTTGACAATTACGTCAAATGTCGTTATAATAGACGAGCAACAATAAAGGATATGACCATGATGAACCTAAAACAGATTTTAAGTGCGACAGCTTGCTTGTCTATCTTCGCGACCAGTGCTTTTGCAGCCGACGGGCCGACCTTGGAAATTCAAAATTTTATCGGTACAATTGATGTTAAAACCGGAGATTATGACAAGATTACGGTTGTCGATGCGGACGGCGTGAAAATCGCGCAAGGCCGGGCGAACGTTTCGATTGATAATGACGATAGAATTACAAATTTAAATTGCCGCTGGCGTAATAATGGCATTGAAATTGGCAAAGGCGGTTGGGGCTACAAACGAGGTGGCCGGGGCTATAAAAGTATTACTGAATATCCCAAAATAGTAATCCATGCGCCGCGAAACACCCACCTGATCATTGCAGATGCCCTGGTTTTTGGCACTGTCGGTGATATTGGCTCTGGTGATATTCATATAAAGTCTTGCGGCGGTATTACGCTTGACGATGTTGCGGGTGATCTTGATTTAAAAGTTTCAGGCTCTGGTGATGTCAACATGGGTAATGCGGCCGATGTCAACTTGTCCATTTCGGGTAGCGGCGATCTTGTCGCCGGCAATTTCGACCGGTTGGACGTTAAAGTATCAGGCAGCGGCGATCTTGTAATGGGTGATGTAAAAGGCCGGGCGACGATCTATGCCAGCGGCTCAAGTGATCTTGAAATTGGTCATATTGGTGCAAGCTTACACCTTGAAAGCTCTGGCTCCAGTGATTTGAAAGCCCTTTCTGTTCGCGGTACAATGTCGCTCAGTGTTAGCGGCAGCGGCGATGTCAAAATAGCTGGCGGCGCAGTTGACGAACTTGATATCAGGGCGTCTGGTGCATCGGATGTGATTTACCGGGGCAGTTCCGTCAATGCCAAAGTCCGGGCCAGCGGTGCCAGCGATGTTTACATCAATCAGCCATCGGGCAATTTGCGCAGCAGTGATAGCGGCGCGGCTGATATCAATATTAAATCGAACCCGTAATAACACTGCGCTCCCCCTTCTCTCAATAGAAAACCGAGCGTGTTGTTAGGTGCGCTTTGGGTCAGATTTTCTCTCTCGTCCAAAGCGCACCGCTGTTTTTTGGCACCAAGGCGCAGGCTCGCCCAAGGTCTGGCTGACCAAAGCTTCGCCCAGTAAGGGCGCCAGCATAAACCCGCGTGACCCCAGCCCGCTTAAGATGAACAAGCCTTGTTCGTGCGTCTGTGCAATCGGCAGGGTATCTTTCGTGGTTACGCGAATAGCGGCGCGGGCTTGCCAGTTTTCCTCGTCCACATTTGCCCCTGTTAGCGCGCTAAAGGCACGGATGTTTTCCGCATTATCTGCGTCAGCTATGCGGCCGTCTTGCCCCGCCCCGACATGGGCGTGTGTCGCGCCCAGCATGATGCCTCCTTTATAGGGGGCGGCGTATCCGCCATATGTGACGGATTTTGCCGGCGCAATTTCCTTTGCGTGCCAGCAAATTTGCCCTCTGGTAAAGCGGACGGGCAGGGGGAGGAGCGCGCAAATATCCGCACCCGCACAGACAAATAAAACTTCGGAGGCCGCTAACAGCGCGCCGTCTTGACCCCGTACCTGCCAGACGCCTTTATGTTTTTCTATCTTGGTGGCCCTTTTGGCGAGCTTGTTTGCGTCGTTCGTCCATTGCTTGATGAGCAATTTAGGGTCAATAATTTGGGCATGTTCGTGATAAAGCCCACCTAACCATTGCGTAAACTTTAACCCGGACAAACCTTGCGCTGCGTCCTGATCGACGGTGCATATATGGTTCTTGGGTAAAGCTTGCTGGGCGGCTAATTTGATAAACCGGGCGACCTCTGCGGTGGATTTGGCGAGGTTGATAATCCCGGTATCCGTCACCACGCCTGCATGTGTGTATTCTCGCAGGGCATAGAGATAGGCTGCATTAAAAAACCGCGATTCTGGTCTGTCTTGTAAGTCGAGCCGGGGGGCGACAAGGGCGCGTGGATTGCCGCTAGCGGCGGTGGCGAGATCGGGTTCGGGGTC
>QIKS01000280.1 GCA_003233025.1 Hellea balneolensis
ACATTTTAACCTCCAGCCGCAAGATTAATTCGCGGTCTGAAAAAATAGGCAAATTGGAACTTGGCGAACCGGACAAACCTCATTTGGATGAAGAGGGTTAGAGGCGAGCGCTCTAACGCCGGCCCGCTCGGCATTGTTGCTCGACCCGGCGGCGTTCGTTGCGGATGCGGGTGGCGCAATTATCGCTTTTTTGTCGCTGGGTTCGGGGAGCGCGATAATCTTGTAGCAAGTCGGCAAAGCCGATTTTTCCGTCCCGCTCTCCCCTATCATTTGCGTCAAGTTTTTGGGCAATATCGTTCAGCACGGCGCTAAATTTTTCACGCGATACACTGCGGGCAAAATTAGGAGCAAAGGTAAATTGGGTCGGCGTCGCATTTTCTGAACCGAGCGCCCCTGCCCGCCAACTCTCCAGCTCGACCAATGACAACAGGTCGTCTTTATCGCTGTCCGCAGTTTTAAAAGCGCGCTTTATGCCTATCTCCACTTCCGCGCTATCAATGATATAATCAGCGTTTTGATCGAAACCTGCAAAAAGCAAAGCACCTGAACGGGGGATTTGAACACCGCCTGTGCCGCTTTTATGCCCTTGGGAAATTACCGGCGTAACGGTTTGCAGCTCTGTATCTTCCGGGTTTGGAATATCGGGGCTGGGGGTTTGCGAAACGATTTGCGCCGCCGCTATCTGCACCCATAAAGCCGCACCGACAACACCGGTTAAAACTGCTAATTTCATAAATCCTCGCACTATAAATCCTTGAGATTAGATTGACCCGCCCAGGACAAAACCGCAAATGATTTTAACATACAAGATCCGCCTAAAATTCCCGGCGGCTGGCGACGGCGGCGCTGATCGTGCCGTCATCGAGATAATCAAGCTCGCCGCCAACAGGAACACCGTGGGCCAGGCGCGAGATTTTAACACCGCAACCCCGCAAATGATCGGTGATGTAATGGGCGGTGGTCTGGCCATCAATCGTCGCATTCATCGCCAAAATAACCTCGGTAATATCCGCAGCAGCGGCGCGCTCTATCAGGCCAGCAATATTGAGATCTTCCGGCATGATACCGTCCAGCGCCGACAAGCAGCCGCCCAAAACATGATAGCGCCCGCGAAAGGCCGCTGCCCGCTCCATAGCCCATAAGTCTCCCACTTCGGAAACCACACACAATATGGCCCCGTCCCGCGTCGGCGCACTACATATTTGGCACGGATCACACACATCAATACTACCGCATGTGCCGCATTGTTTTATTTTCGCCCCGACATCTGCCAATGCATCGGCCAAAGGCAAGAGAAGCTGCTCGCGTTTTTTAACCAAAGCCAAAGCACCACGGCGGGCCGAACGCGGGCCAAGGCCCGGCAATTTCGCCAGCAAAGCAATCAGTTTTTCAATTTCTGAACCGGCAGGAGAGGCAGGCATAATCAACTTTCGTGATTCAAATTTTAAAGCCAGTCTAGGCTCAGGACCTTGAAGGCGATGAAAATATCATCCTCAAAACGGCATATCCATGTCATCTTCAAAACGGCATATCCATGCCGGGGGGCAATTGCAAATCGCCCATAGCAGCTTTCATAGTCTCGGCCTGAGCCTGATCGAGCTTGACCTTGGCATCGTGAAAGGCGGCGATGATTAAATCTTCCAAAATCTCCGCCTCGTCTTTTTCAAGCAAAGACGGGTCAATATGCACATTTTGCATGTGACCTTCGCCGGACAAGCTTACCTTTACAAGACCGCCGCCCGAACGACCTTCGACGTTCAACTCGGCCACTTTGGCTTTGGCTTGTTCCATTTTTTCTTGCATTTGTTTTGCCTGTTTCATCAGGCCCATAATATCTTTCATGGTTTAATCCTCGTCCTTGGAAAAATCGGCTTCAATCACATTGGAAGCGGGCAAGCGGTCGCGAAATTCAATATCTGCACCGGGGAATAGGGCCTTGGCCTTGATGACAAGGGGATGAGCTTGCTCATATTGACCGCGTTTTTTAAGCTGCTGGCGCTGCTGCTCTATCAAACTGGGCTCGCCTCTCGCCTGCTCATCAGGACTAACCATCCAGCCTTTGTTCGTGCGTTCTTGTAAATAATGCGACATGCGGCTGGCCAGATTACTCGGCGCGCCGGGGCCGGGTTCAAAAACTATTTTACCCATTTCAAACAAAACCGGCCTGACATATTGCCGGATATCATATTGCAACCGGGTTTCGTTTTTGGGCATGCCTGCCACCAATTCTGACAAATTATCGATATCAACAGACGCGGTGCTTACGGGCGCGGCTTGCGGGATAAGAGCTGGCTGTTCCCCGCCCTGGGCGCGGGTTGGAGCTTGCGGCGCGGCGGGCACAGAAGCGGAAGTAGGGGCGGAAGCAGGAGCCGGATTTGGCTTTTGCGGCGGCGGGGTTTTCACATCCCTCAGCCCGGCCAAAATTTGCGCGGCCAGTTCTGGCGGCGGCAATTCCAATGCCACGCACAGACGCAACAAGGCCATTTCCGCCGCAGCCAACGGGTCTGGAGCGGTACGCACATCCTCATAGGATTTTAGCAATATCTGCCAAAGGTTGGTGATTTGTCCCATGCTCAACTTTGCCGCTAGTGCGTGAAAACGGCTTATTTGTTCGGGTGAGGCATCAAATTCGCCGTCCTCTCCCAAGGTTTTAGCGCGGGATATTTCATGACAGATTTCCAACACATCGCGGATCAGAACAATAGGATCAACCCCGTCATGATATTGGCTGCGAATTTCGTTAAGAGCCGCTTTGCTGTCACCTTTGAGCGCAAGAGCAAATACATCCAAAACCCGGCCCCGGTCGGCAAGACCCAACATGGTACGGACTTGTTCGGCGCTGACCTCAGCGTCCTCTTCAGCTTGCACAATCGCCTGATCCAGTAATGACAGGCCGTCGCGTACGGAACCTTCGGCCGCGCGGGCAATCAAGGCCAAGCCGTCCTTGGCGATTTTCGCGCCTTCTTTTTTGCAAATGCCCGCCAGATGATCAACCAGTTCGCTGGCGTCGACGCGGCGCAGATCAAACCGCTGGCAGCGCGACAAAACCGTGATCGGGATTTTCCTGATCTCGGTTGTGGCAAAAATAAATTTAGCGTGGGCGGGCGGCTCTTCCAAAGTTTTCAACAAAGCGTTAAACGCCTGGGAGGACAGCATATGCACCTCATCAATAATGTAGATTTTATAGCGTGCCGACACAGGCGCATAGCGCACACTGTCTAAAATCTCGCGAATATCCCCAACCCCTGTCCGCGAGGCGGCGTCCATTTCCATGACGTCCATATGGGAGGAGTTATTGACCAGCTCGCAATGTATGCCGGGCGGATCAAGCTTGACGCTTGGGGTGTTTTGCTTACCGTCCTTACTCTCGTAAATCAATGCGCGCGCCAACAACCGCGCCGTTGTGGTTTTGCCGATACCGCGCACCCCGGTCAGCATAAAAGCATGGGCAACACGCTGCGTGGCAAATGCATTGGTCAAGGTTCTGACCATGGCTTCCTGGCCGATCATATCCTCAAAGGTCAGGGGCCGGTATTTGCGCGCCAGAACTTGGTATTGCATTTGGGAATCGGGTTTTTCGTTCATAAAAAACTTATACCCCTTAATCGCAAAAAGGGAAACACCTTCCCTGCCAAGATTTACCCCCAGACATGTTGCAAAAATTAGGGTAAGATCTGGCCTTGCATTTATTTACGCCGGGCTTTCTTGATAATGACAGGTTCGCTCAAATATTGGCCTTCGGTGACGGCGCTATCACTTGATCCTTTGGTTTCGCGGGCCTGGACGGCGCGCACGACGTCCATGCCTTTTATCACCTGACCAAAGACGGCATAGCCTTGACCGTCCGGATTGCGCTCTCCGGCAAAATCGAGAAATGTGTTATCGCCAATAGAGATAAAAAAATAGGCGGCACTACCAGTGCCTGGCCCGTCTCTGGCCATGGAAACCGCGCCGTCAATATGGGACAGGCCGCTCATTTGTGTTGTCTCGTGATCGATGCTGGCGGTGATCCTCTCAAGATCAAGCCTGCCGCCTTGTATGATCTCCATCCCCATGTTCAGCGGGTCGGTTTCCGGTCGCACAGCCCGGTAAAAACCTTGAGCGTCGTAAAGTTGGTTATCCACATAATAGAGAAAATCATTTACGCTCAAAGGCGCTTTATCGTGAAAAAGCTTGATGTCGATTTGGCCAAGGTCGGTTTCCAACACGACAATCGACGTGTCTTTATCGGCGCAGGCTGAAACCACCGACACCATAAACGCCAAAAATACAGTTTTTAATATGTTCGCGTTTTTCATGCTTGTAACTCCACGTCCCAATATAAATAATCAAACCAGCTTTCGTGCAAATAGCCCGGCGGGAAACGGCGGCCTTGGGCTTGCAATTCGAAAACACTCGGGCGCTTTGGGGTTTGGTTTAACTGCATCCCCGCCTCGCCCGGCGCCCGGCCGCCTTTTTTAAGATTGCATTTTGAACAGGCGGCGACAATATTTTTCCAACTGGTTTTGCCGCCCTGGCGCCTGGGAATCACATGATCGAAAGTAAGCTCATCCGGGCTTGAGCAATAAACGCACGAAAATCCGTCGCGCAAGAAAAGATTAAACCGGGTGAAAGCGGGGGTGCGGTTTTGCGGGATATAATCTTTCAAAGCCACTACGGACGGCAAAGGCAGTTCAAGCTTGGCCGAGCGGACAATTTGCGAATATTGGTCAACAATATGAACCCGGTCTAAAAACACGGCTTTTACGGCGTCCTGCCACGACCAGAGCGACAGGGGAAAATAATTCAAAGGCTGGTAATCGGCGTTTAAAATCAAACACGGATAATTGCCGTCCGTGAGCGGGGGCAGGGGCGCATCAAAAGTGGCAGGCTGGATTATACCCATGCTCTCACCTCCGCCGGGGAAAGGGAATATGTGCCAGGTATTTTACTGTAGTGGCTGGTTTTATCCCTGAAAACAAATCTCCTTCAAGATAAGGGTCTAGGGTCAGGACCTATTGATGTCAACGCAAAGCGTTCTCTCCAGTGAGCTGGCCAATCGTTCTAACCGGTAGCGGCAACGTTCAATCATCAAGCTTCCAAAGCCTTGGTCAATATGGACATTTAAATGTTTCTCGTCAAAAGACAGGGTGTAACGACCAAGAACTTCGCGGCTCCTCCCTGCCAAAACCACGCAAGCCCGCATAGCCTCGCCGTAAATCCGCGCAGCATGCCGCTGTTCTGGCAGGAGCAAGCGCTGGGTTGCCGCGTCATTGGGCGTCGTCTTTTTATCGGTATAGGAGGCATAGAGCATCAGCGCCAAATAGGTGCGTTCCGTGTGGGTCAGGCCCGGCAGAGGTGCATAAAGCACAGTTTGAAACACCATTTTGGCTTTGTGGGCCGGATGCTGACCCTTGCCAATGCCAACCAACAAACAGGCCGCCTTGCGCAAACGTTCCTCATTTTTAAGGGCGAAAGTTTGCGGCAAAATGGAATGTAAGGGCGATAGAAATTCAAATAAAGGCGCACCGAAATCAACGCTTTCCTGACCTCCATGAGCCAAGGCCCGACAAGCATCAAATAAAGCCGGCGTTTGTTTGGCCTTGCCCGAGAGGTCGTTATAAACCAGGCCGTCGCGCAAACCCCCGGGCGCGATGATGATGTGGCGCGGCTTTAATGTATCCATCAATTTTTCCAGCAACAAGCCAGCATAGGGCAAGGTTTCCGCGCGCCGCGCCGAAATTCCGCGCCAAGCCATAAGCTCCGCACACCCTTCTTCGCTATAGGCCCAACGGGATAAAATCTGCGCTTCATGGGGGTTAAGCTGGTAATTATGGGCAAGCCGCAAAGGATATTGGATACGTTTTTGGTGGATCAACGCCAAATTACGCCACGCGCCGCCGATTAGGTATAAAACCTT
>QIKS01000141.1 GCA_003233025.1 Hellea balneolensis
AAAGCCTTATCTCCCATCCCGCCTCGACAACTCATTCCGGCATTCCTGCCGATATCAGAGAGCAAGGCGGTCTGACCGAGGGTTTGATCCGTATTTCCATCGGCCTTGAACATCCCGATGATCTCATTGCTGACCTAGACGCGGCGTTTCGCAAGGTTTACGGTTAGAGAGATTTGTGTAATTTCTTCATCAAGGCGCGGGCTTGTTCGCCGATGTCTTTATGGGTCATGGCATAGGCGCAGACGGCTTCGAAATATCCGATTTTGGAGATCATAATCCTGACCTTCGTATTGCAAGGCAAAAAACGGTGAGGTTTCCATCAAGGCGGCCATGGCGTCGGTCAATTGGATTTCATTGCCTGCGCCGGGTTTTTGCTGTTCTAGAAATTTGAAAATTTCAGGCTGTAAAATATACCGGCCAGTGATTTTTAAATT
Organism: Hellea balneolensis; assembly: GCA_003233025.1. Classification (GTDB taxonomy): domain Bacteria; phylum Pseudomonadota; class Alphaproteobacteria; order Caulobacterales; family Maricaulaceae; genus Robiginitomaculum_A; species Robiginitomaculum_A balneolensis_A. The sequence goes on from QIKS01000141.1 coordinate 435, forward strand.
GGAAGGCGCGTCTGCGGGGGCTGGTTTTTCGACCATGGCGCTCATTTCATATATGTTGCCGTTTTGGCTTTTGGGGGTAATAATGCCGTATTTATCCGTCTGGTCACCCGGCACGGCGTCAACGGCAATAACATTGCCGCCGGTTTTGGTATAACAATTGACCATCTGTTTTAGACAGCCTGGCTCTGCTTGTATCAAAACGTCCGGCAATAAGACGGCGAACGGCTCATCACCAATAACCTCGCGGGCGCACCAAATGGCGTGGCCCAGCCCTAAGGGGGCTTGTTGGCGCACAAAGCTGGCTGAACCGGGGAGGGGGAGCTTGCTTTCAAGTTCGGCCAAAAGCTCGGTCTTTTGTTTCAGGTGTAAGCTGGCTTCAAGCTCATAAGCCCGGTCGAAATAATCTTCAATCGCGCCCTTATTGCGGCCTGTGACGAAGACAATATGCTCGATGCCTGCCTCCGTGGCCTCGTCGACCACATATTGTAAGGCCGGACGATCAACAACGGGCAGCATTTCTTTGGGGATGGATTTGGTGGCGGGCAATATCCGCGTTCCGAACCCAGCCACGGGCAATACAGCTTTACGAATCGTTTTCATCTGTCTTCTCTAACAGACAAAACTTACTCAACCGTAACGGATTTGGCCAAATTACGCGGTTGATCCACATCGGTACCCAGATGAATGGCTGTGTGATAGGCAAGCAATTGTATGGGAATTGCGTAGATAATCGGCGCGGTGTGGAGGTGGGTTGGTGGACATATTAAGCGCTCGCCTTTTAGGTTTTCGGCCTTTTTTGCGCCTTGTGCATCTGTGATCAGCAAAATTTTTGCGCCCCGCGTCGCAACTTCTTCAAGGTTGGAGATGGTTTTATCAAACAATGCGTCAAGGGGGGCGATACCAATGACCGGTATCCCTTCTTCAATCAAGGCGATGGGGCCGTGTTTTAGCTCTCCTGCGGCGTAGCCTTCCGCCTGAATATAGGAGATCTCTTTAAGCTTGAGCGCACCCTCCATGGCCAATGGATAATGCACACCCCTGCCCAAATAAAATGCATTGCGCGATTTTGACAATTCAAGCGCCAGCTCCTCGATTTGTGGCTCTAACGCCAAAGCTTGCGTGATTTGGCGCGGGACTTGCGTTAAGGCCGTGACCAGCTCGTGTTCGGCTTTGGGCGAGATATGCCCGCGCTGAACGCCAGCAGAAATGGCCAGGGCCAATAATGCGGTGAGCTGGGAGGTAAAGGCTTTGGTTGAAGCGACGCCGATTTCCGGCCCGGCATTGAGCGGCAAAGAAAAATCGACGATGCGGGCCATGGTTGAGGTGGACACATTGATCAATGCTGCGGTTTTAAGGCCGAGCTTTTGACAATGACGAAGGGCGGCCAATGTGTCGGCTGTCTCGCCTGATTGTGAGACCGCCAAAGCCAGCGTGTCCTTGGCCAGAACGGGTTGGCGGTAGCGAAGCTCGGAGGCGATATCCAAATCAACCGGCAATTTTGCCAATTGTTCAAACCAGTATTTGGCCACTGAAGCTGCGTAGAAGGCGGTGCCGCACGCCATGAGGGACAAGCGCTGGACGGCAGAAAAATCAAGCTCGGGCACTTGCAATTGCTCGGGGGATTTGACGCGCATATGAAAAGCATCAACATAATGGGTTAAGGTGTGGGAAACGGTTTCCGCTTGCTCGTTGATTTCCTTGAGCATGAAATGGCGGTAATTGCCTTTTTCCGCCGCCGCCATCGAGCCGCTAACCCGGACGGTTTCGCGGGTGACGGGTTTGTCATCGGCATTGAAAATTTGAATATTATCCGTTTTGAGGACGGCCCAATCCCCTTCTTCCAGATAAATAATATCATTTGAAAGTGTGTTTAGGGCAATGGCGTCCGAGCCGACGAAGTTTTCGCCCTCGCCAATGCCAATAGCCAAAGGGCTGCCGCGCCGTGCGACAAACAAATGCTCGTCAATGCCGTCAATAATAACACAAATCGCAAATGCGCCTTCAAGCCGTTTGAGGGTTTTGGTAAAGGCTTCTTGCGCGGACAGGCCGGATTTCATGGCGTCATCGATGAGATGGGCAACCACTTCGGTGTCGGTCTGTGTGACAAATTCCCGCTTTTCTTGCAGCTCTGCCCGCAAAGCCATGAAATTTTCGATAATGCCGTTGTGAACAACCGCGACCCGGCCGGCGAAATGGGGGTGAGCATTGGTTTCATTGGCTTGTCCGTGGGTGGCCCAACGGGTGTGGGCAATGCCTAAAATACCGTCCACCGGGCTTTGCTTTAAGCGTTCTTCCAGGTTATGGATTTTACCTTCGGCCCGGCGACGGCTTAACTTGGCGCCTGTTGCGTCTGTCTCGATAACCGCAATACCGGCACTGTCATAGCCCCGATATTCCAGCCGCTTTAGTCCGCCCAATAATCTTTGCGTGACCGGTTTGTCGCCAATAATTCCAATAATTCCACACATAACGGCCCTTATTTCTTGGGTGTTTTTCTTAACATAAAGAAAGATGTTTTATAAATTATAAATTTGGTTTTTCAAACGATTGCCATGACACATTTAACCACATTGTATTACAGCCTCCCCTGCTTGACAAAAATTTTTTATGGTTGGGGTCGTCCGATACTGTGATAGTTAAAGCCCATCTCGTTCATAAGATGGGGGTCATAAATATTGCGCAAATCGACGATAATTGGTGTTTTGAGCGCGGCTTTAACCCGGTCTAAATCCAGGGCGCGAAATTGGTCCCATTCGGTGATGATGGTCAGCGCGTCAGCGTTTTTCAAGCAATCATAAGCATGGTCGCAAAAATCGACATCCGGCAAGAGGGGGCGGGCTTCCTCCATTGCTTCCGGGTCATAGGCGCGGATTTTTGCCCCTTTCTCGGTGAGGGCTTTGATGATCGGCAAAGCGGGGGATTGGCGCATATCGTCGGTATTGGGTTTAAAAGAAAGTCCCAATACGGCGATGGTTTTACCTGCGACATCGCCCCCACAAGCGGTGATGATTTTATCAGCCATGTGCCGCTTGCGGGCGTCATTGGCCGCGACCACAGCTTCCACAATTTTCAAGGGCGCATCTGCTTCCTGGGCTGTGCGGATCAGGGCAAGCGTGTCTTTGGGAAAGCACGAGCCGCCATATCCTGGCCCGGCGTGCAAAAATTTCTTGCCGATACGGCCGTCCAGGCCAATGCCTTTGGAAACTTCTTGCACATTGGCCCCGACCTTTTCACACAAATCAGCCATCTCATTAATGAAGGTGATTTTGGTAGCCAGAAATGCATTGCCGGCATATTTAATCAGCTCCGATGTGCGGCGGTCGGTAAAGACAATCGGTGTTTCATTGATGTAAAGTGGCCGGTACAAAGCGCCCATGACGTCGCGGGCGCGCTTTGAACTTGTGCCGACGACAACCCGGTCCGGGCGCTTAAAATCGGCAATAGCCGCCCCTTCGCGTAGGAACTCCGGGTTTGAAACCACATCAAAATCTGCTTTTGGCGCGGCTTTGCGGATAATGCCTTCCACCGCGTCCCCTGTGCCAACCGGCACGGTGGACTTGGTGACCACCACCGTATAGCCGTCGATAAGTCCGGCGATTTCTTCGGCGGCAGCGTAAACATAGGAAAGATCGGCAAACCCGTCGCCGCGCCGCGCCGGTGTGCCGACGGCAATAAAGACGGCGTCGGCCTCGCGCACCGCCGTCTCAATCTCTGTGGTAAAGGACAGGCGCCCTTCCTTGATATTTTTGGCGACAAGGCTCTTTAAGCCCGGCTCATAAATCGGTATCCCGCCTTTGTTGAGAGTATCAATTTTGCCAGGGTCTTTATCGACGCAGATTACCTGGTGGCCAAAATCGGCAAAGCAAACCCCGGAGACAAGCCCGACATACCCCGTTCCTATCATCGCAACACGCATGGTCTATCCTCATTCTTTCAAGTTACTGACCTTAGATTTTTTGGTCGTATTCGCCGATTTCTTTATATTTTGCAAGTCTTGCTTCGATCTCGCGAAACATGGCGGTTTTGTTGGCCTCAGAGGTCGGGCTTTCGACAACGACGACCAAATTTGGTGTGTTTGAACTGGCACGGACAAGGCCCCATGTGCCGTCTTCCAACGTTACCCGCACACCGTTGACGGTGTTGACGTCGCGGATGGATTGGCCGAGCAATTTATCGCCGTTTTTAAAGGCTTGCTGATATTCTGCGACAACCTGCTCGACCACACCGTATTTTTTCTCGTCGTCGCAAGCGGGTGACATGGTTGGGCTGCCCCAGGTTTTAGGCAAGGCCCGGCGCAGATCGGCCATGGATTTATCCGGGTTGCGGTCGAGCATTTGCAAAATGGCGATGGCGGATAAAATACCGTCATCATAGCCGCGGCCAATCGGGGCGTTAAAGAAATAATGCCCGGATTTCTCAAAGCCAACCAGCGCGCCGATTTCTTTGGAGCGGCGTTTGATATAGGAATGTCCGGTTTTCCAATAATCAGTTTTCGCACCGTTTTTGATCAATACAGGATCGGTCATATAAAGCCCGGTTGATTTAACGTCGGCGACAAATTGCGCGTTTTCAAACCGGGCCGAGAGATCACGGGCCAGCATGACGCCGACCTTATCGGCAAAAATTTCCTCGCCTTCATTATCAACCACGCCGCACCGGTCGCCGTCGCCGTCAAAACCAACGGCCAGATCAGCGCCGTGTTCCAACACGGCGTCGCGCATGGCGTGCAGCATTTTCATGTCTTCGGGGTTGGGATTATAGGCGGGGAAATTATAATCAAGTTCGCACTGAATCGGTATGACTTCGACGCCGATTTTGTCCAATACATGAGGGGCAAAAGCCCCCGCCGTGCCGTTACCGCACGCGCAAACCACTTTAAGCTTTCGCTTGAGCTTTATGCCTTTGGCCAAATCGCGCATATAAATACCGGCCATGTCCTCGACTTTTTTATAGCTGCCGCCGCTGCGGGTGACGGCTTTACCGCCGAGCGCGATTTCCTTTAGCCTGCCCATTTCGTCAGGCCCAAAAGTCAGTGGTTTTTCAACCCCCATTTTAACCCCCGTCCAGCCATTATTATTGTGGCTGGCCGTGACCATGGCGACACAAGGAATATCCAGCTCAAATTGGGCGAAATAGGCGGTAGGTGACAGGGCCAGACCGATATCAACGACCTCAACCCCCGCGCTCATCAACCCGACTTCCAATGCCTGTTTGATCGACAGGGAATAGGAACGGTAATCATGGCCGACAACGATTTGCGGGCGAACTTCCAATTCATGAATGAGCGTCCCCAGGGCCGCGCCGAGGGTTTGGATGCCGTAGAGGTTGATTTCGGAGGGTTTGTCGCTCGCCGGATGTCCAAACCACCAGCGCGCATCATATTCGCGAAACCCGGTCGGCTTAATCAAAGGATGGTTTTCAAACCGGGATGAATTGGCCTCAATAAATGGTTCTGGTTTTAAACTCATGATATGTCCTTGGTGTCGATGGCCCGGGCGATAACTTTAAAGGGTGAATAGGTAAATTTCCTTAACAGGCTAATAGCACTGATTGTGCGATATTGTTGCACAGATTTCCGTGATTTCCAGATCGTCGGCAAACCTTTTACGGCGTGAACCATGCCGCGCAGTG
>QIKS01000066.1 GCA_003233025.1 Hellea balneolensis
TCATGGTGGGACGGGATGAATTTCATTTATTCTCACCAAACCTTGGCGATGCAGTTTCAATGCGGCTTGGGTTGGTGTAAGGTGCTTAGAGGGTATTAAAAATGGTGAACTCTCTAGATATAAAGCCGGCGAAACCGCTTGCCCCAGCAGCCCAAAGGGCGCTGGATGAAGCGAAAGCCCGCAAAGCGCACGAACACACCAATCCACGCCCCAAAGAAACTGCAGGCCCCAAGGGGGCTGAACCCACACGCTTTGGCGATTGGGAACGCGGCGGTATAACATATGATTTCTAGAGCATTGCTCTTGATGTCAATATGCCCGCACGAGGCCTTTAGTGTTGTCTGACACCTGAATACAGGGTCGGTTATGAATTGGATGGGGTTTGCATTTTGCAGCCCAAATATATTTGGGAGAACGCATATGCGTATCTATCGTATCATATCTGTCGCAATTGGCAGTGTTTTGTTATCAAGTGTGAGCACATCAGCGTTCGCGGCATGTCAAGGCAGTCGCATATATTGTAAGCCCCGCCCCGCCCCGGTAGCCTATGCGCCGAGTTTCGCCCAGACCAGCTTCGTCCAAACGGTGCGATATGAAGGTGTTCGCAATATCCGGTGTGCGCAACCAAGACAGATAACAAGACAGATAAATTGTAATCCCGGGTTTAATGTTATTCCAAGCAATGCTGATACATATGGCCCGGTAAATGTTTATCGTACCAATCCATTTGGGCATTTAAAAACAATTCAATATAAAAATTCGCCCAATGTGAATATCATGCAAGTACGCAGCCGCGCCCCTTTGGTCAGGTTGGCGGATCGGCCTGTTGCATATACTAAAGGGTGTAACCCGACTGCAAGAGTGTATTGCCGGCCTTCTGGCGGTGTCCCGGTCAATGTGGTTTTTAACAACCCTGTTGCGCCTGTTCACGCGCCTATAATTACGCCGCCTGTGCGCCAGATTGTGTCTGGCTCCTTTACTCAACCGCTTGCTGGCGGAGGTGATTATTGGGAGAAAGTTTCTGGCCCCACTGTCATTGGCGGCTTTGCGGCGACGCAAATTATTTGTCGCCGTCAGGCACCACGACCAGCGCCTGTACGGGTGCAAGTGGTGCGTCCGGTAATTGGTGTTCCCGTTGCTGTACCGACACCGATATGTGCGCCCAGAGCTGTGCCAGCATGTGCGCAAGGATTTAGATGTGGCCCGCAACCGGTTCACGCCAATCGCTATAACAATCCTTATAGCAACCCTTGGGGCCGTTAATTTTTATCAATATTAGGAAGGGGATCGCTATGCGTCCTTATCATTTAACACTAACACTTATAACAACCGCTATGTTGGCCATTGCCAATACGGCGATTGCCGGGTCAAGCTCACATTCAAGCAGTGCGCGGACGTTTTCACAATTTTCGTCCCTTGCAGGCGGGCCTTCGACATCTTATGCCCCGCGCTCTCATAGCCAGCCGCACCAGACGATTTCTTCGGGTCAAACGACCATTTCAACTATATCAAACCGGCGAATTGCCGGTATGGGCGCCGATGAGCGCTTGTGCCCGACAAAATGCCCCGTCAGCGTTTACAACCCTGAAGGCGGCAAGGTTTTAGCATGTTTTTCGGTATGCAAGCCAGTCGCAGCGCCTGCGCCGAGGCCGGTCTATAGACAAGTCCGCATTGCAAAGCCCGTCTATCGGCAGGTTCGTATTGTAAGGCCGGTAATTTATGTCCCTTATTCTGTGCCCGTATTGGCACCAATGCCTGTCCAGAGTTGTCGGACAGGGGCCTATGATACCCGTTATGGGCAAAATTGGCCGGGCCGTCCTTGCGGCTGGTAGGCTTAAACACTTAAGCCTTAAGTTTTCGCCAAGGCAATCATGAGGGCAGTTCCAAACAGGAGCAGGCCCATTATGGTGTTTAACACCACTGCGCTGCGCCCCTTTGACATGAGCCGGTTAATGGCCGTGCCAGCAATGGTCCATGTTGAAGCGGAGGCAAGTCCCAACAGCAAAAATGTGCCGCAAAGCAAGGATGTACGCACAATGATGTCAGTGGCAACCCCGGAATAAGCAGCTGCGGCGGCGAGGGCCATGATCACGGCTTTTGGGTTTACCCATTGAAACAAGACGGCTTCATAAAACCGGAAAGGGCGGGAGCGCTCTTCCGTTTTGGTGGTGTTTTTGGCCTGTTTTTGCGCAAATGCGGCCAGGAGAAATTTTAAACCAAGCCAAGCAAGCCATGCTGCGCCAGCAATTTTAACACTGGTCAGCAGCCAGGGAAATTGTGTGATCACAGCGCCCATGCCAAATATTGCCGCCAGTAAAACAAGATTAAAGCCAAATGCAATCCCGATAATATGGGGCAAGGTTCTGCGGTAGCCAAATAAGGCACCAGAAGACATGACCATAAAATTATTCGGCCCCGGCGTAAATGCCGCACTAAAGGCAAAGCCGATAAGGGCAAGCAATAGCGGTGTGTCGATCATGTGCCGGGCGTGACTTTAAAGGGTGGGCGCACATATCCCCAAAGAGAGGCTGTGGATTTTATCAAGGCTGATTCCTGCTTATGATATTCTTTATCGCTGACGGAAATGGCCAACATGGCATCATACATAGCCTCGATCAGCGCGTCATTGTCTTTAAAGCGGGTCAAGGTTTTTAAAATGAATGTGTTTTTACCGGCACTTTTTAGCTGGCTGGTTATGGCGGCTTCATGGCCGTCAAACCAGCGCAAAATCTCGGACGGGCTTAAGTTTTCGCCGTGCCCTAATAAATCCAGCACACCTTCTGCTTGAACGACAAATTCCGCAAGTTCAGGATCGCGGATTTTGTTGTCAACAATAACGGTCAATGCCAAGGGTGTTAAAATATCATCAATGTCAAATTTCATGCATATCGTCCCCAGAAGACACATTTCCTCTATACACGAAAACCGTCTCGTCTCAATTTATATATGTAATTTGATCGACTGTAGACAGTGTTTCTATTTTATAGGTTTTGGTGTATGATAATGGCTGCAAATACGTGAGGCTATGATGAAAACGATATTTTTAGGACTGGCAATAAGTGTTATTATGGCCGGATGCGCAACCGGGCCAACGGCTTACGGCCCGGCGCAAGGCTCCGGGCTTGGTTTCGCCGAGCAACAAATCGAGGCTGACCGTTTTCAAATACGCTTTACCGGCAGGAACGCAGACGAAGCCCGTAATCTGGCCCTATTGAGAGCGGCTGAAATTACCTTGGCCCACGATTATGAGCATTTTCGTGTTGTCGGTGCGGGGACGCAGGGCGATTTTGGGCGCGGTTCACCGATTACGACATCGGTTGGCTTGGGTGTCGGCAGCGGCGGTTTTCGCCGCGGCGGCGGGACGAGCCTGGGTGTCGGCATTGGCATAAATGACTTAGGCCGGCTGCTTGCGGGTGATAAAACCACTGCCAGTATGGAAATCATTTTGGGCAAGGGCGAGCGCGCTGACGCTGATAATGTCTATGATGCCCGCTCCATTGTTGAAACCCTGGGCACGCCAGCAAACTGATAAGGCTTAAGCTGAGTTTTGTTTTCTCTGGGATAACCAAATGAGTATCAGGGCAATACATGCGGGAAGGGCTTGAATGAATAAAATAATTTGTGTTGCGCTCTGGGAGCCGTAAACACCGGCAATGACGATACACACCAGGAAAAAAACTTTAACATCCGTGCGTTTTGATAACAAACCCCAAACCAACCCTGCCGCCAAGAACCCGTTATATAGTCCTTGATTTGCAGCCAAAACAGCGGTGTTCTCCGCCATTTCAGGGGTCATGTTAAACATTTTCAACCCTGCTGGTTTTGTCCAAAGAAACATTTCCAGCACCAAAAAACCAAAATGGCAAAGGGCAATAAAGGCGGTCATAATATTGGCAAGAAGTTTCATAAATATCTCCACTTATAGACTTCAGAACTAGTCGATTGTGGCGATTTTTAACGTATCTGTCGTGCCGGGTCTACCAAAAGGGATACCGGCGGCGATGATGATTTTATCACCCGTAACGGCGCCGGCATGTTTTTTGGCGACGCCTTGGGTCACTTCCAACATTTCGGCGAAATTTTTTGGGTCTTGCATGACAACCGCGTGTACCCCCCATGTTAAAGCCATGCGGCTGGCCATGGGGGCGTTGGGTGTCAGGCCAATGATCGGGCAGGGGGGGCGTTCGCGGGCAATACGTTTTACGGTGGAGCCGGTCATGGTGTATCCTAAAACGGCTTTGACGCCCAAGACTTCCGCGATGCCGCGCACGGATTGGCTGATCGCGTCATTGACCGTGGCTTGGGGGCGCAAATTGGAGCGCATATAATAATCGGGATAGGTCGGGTCTTGTTCCGCTGCCATGATGATCCTGTCCATAATGGCAACGGCAGTTGCCGGGTGGCGGCCAATGGCGGTCTCGGCTGATAACATAACGGCGTCTGTGCCCTGATAAACGGCGGTTGCCACGTCGGAAGCTTCGGCGCGGGTCGGGGTGGCAGCGTCGATCATGCTTTCGAGCATATGGGTGGCAACGATTACTGGCTTGCCAAGCGCACGGGCGGCAGCAATGATTTTGCGCTGGACGGTCGGGACATGTTCCAAGGTTAATTCAACCCCTAAATCTCCCCGTGCCACCATAACCGCATCGGCCAGTTCAAGGATAGCGGTCAGGTTTTCAACGGCGGACGGTTTTTCAATTTTGACAATAAGCCCGGCTTTGCCTTGAATAACTTTTTGAGCCTCACGCACATCTTGCGTCGTTTGGACAAAAGACAAAGCGATAAAATCCACCCCTTGCTCAAGGGCGAATTTCATGTCGATTTTATCTTTCTTGGTCATGGCCGAGAGCGGCAAAACGGCGCCAATAACATTGACGCCTTTTTTGTTGCGTAAAATACCGGGGATATCGACGCGGGCTTTAAGGTGATCCGTCCCTTGCTCGGTGATGGTCACCATCAATTTTCCGTCGTCAAATTTCAAGACATGGCCCGGCTTTAAAACCTTGAACAATTCAGGGTGGGGCAGATGAATAACACCGTCTTTGCCGGGTTTGGCACTGTTTTTAAGTATGACCGTTTGGCCAAAACCAAGCTCTATTTTGTCGTTGTCAAATGTGCTGACCCTAAGCTTGGGGCCTTGCATGTCGGCAATGATGGAGATGGCATTGCCTGCCTCCTTTTCCACCTTGCGGATGGCGGTAATGGCTTTGGCATGATCTTCGTGGCTGCCGTGGGAAAAGTTGAGACGAAAGGCATCAACGCCGACCTCATACAAAAGCTTTAAATTATCAGGAGCGGCACTTGCAGGGCCGACAGTAGCGACGATTTTAGCGAGCCTGTTGCGCATATAAACTCCACGGCTCTACCATGAGCGGAAAACGAAATTGTTTATTTATTTTTGGCACTGGGAGGCGGGGATGATGATGTCATCACCGGCGCGGATATAAAATTGGTCATCAATCCCGTTCAATTGCTTTAAGGCGGCAACACTGGTGCATGATCGGCGGGCCAATCCATAAACCGTATCACCTTCTTGCACACGGTGGCGGAAATTTTCGCCAATATCCGGCGCAAGATGAGACGTTTGTGCGGCAGGCGTTGTTGTCGGGCTTGGCTCGAAACCTTCCTGGACGGCATAAAACCCTGGTGTCCCCTGATTGCCAGAGCTTTCAACGGTTTCTTGAATACCAATTTGGGTTTCTTGTGTCTGGCTGGCTGCATAGTTAAGCGGCTCGGAAACCAGACCACCGGGTTGATAGGGAGAGGCGATTACCGCACTGGATTGGTTGGCGGGTACAAATATCGGGTCGCAGTCAATGGTTTTATCAGCAATGCCAAA
>QIKS01000249.1 GCA_003233025.1 Hellea balneolensis
AGGACAAGTGTCAGCCCATTGTCCAAAACATATTTGGTATAAGGAATGACAAGCTCGTCGCTTTTCTTGGTGATGGTTTCGACTTTGGTAAAGCCGGACACCACAGCGCTCTGTGATGTCGATTGCGCGACATTATCACCAGCAGTTTCGCAGGCGGATAATGATAGTACGGCCACAAGTGCAGCGCCTAAATATAATTGAGTTTTCATTGATGTCTCCCTAGGTTTTATTGAATAACAATAAGTGTTATCATGGATAAGTAAAATTACAAACTTGTAATAATCGCGAACATTTACCCGCCCCAAGGGCGTAATTTGCGCGCTTTCGGGTTTGCTCGCCTTATGGTCAATCCGGATGCTGTCACCCGAATATCTCTGGCTCCATGTGTTTGTAAATCTTCCATGTCCAGCAACAAAGCCGCACATAAATGCCGCGTCCTCGGCCCTGCTTTGCGTTCGCTGGTCAAGACAACCAGATCAGAATCCATACATGCCTGCACAACCCCCTCCGGGCTGTGAATAACACTGATCGTTTTGCCCTTAAGATCTATCCGGCAGCCGACCATATCGCACAGGGCGCTGGTATCGAAATAACTCGAAACTTCGGCGTTGGTCAGCCCGGCCTGCTCCATAAACCGTGCCCGGCCAAATCCGTCGCCGCGCTTGCGGTCAACTTGCAAGACATGCGCCGTGTCCGCGTGCCAAAATGCAATACGTGCTTTTTGCGAAATACGCATATCAGGCGGTTTTATGGATATCCATATCACCAAGGTGGCAAATAACACCCCTATGCCCGCCAACCGGATCCGCTTTGGCCCCAGACATACCCAAATCAGCCCCAGCCCGTAAAGGGCAACAACCAGCCCATTGGCCGATTTCACATAGGCCAAGGCGCCTTTTTGTGCGCTTATCCAAGTGGCGACGGCCAACACCACATCCAACCCCATGCCCATAATTTTTAACGCATAAATATCCAGCCCCAAAGGAATGAGCAAAACCGCAATAAATCCGGCGGGCATGACAATGACCGTAAATACGCTCATGGCAGCGATATTGGCAAAAAACCCGTAGCGGGCAATGCGGTGAAAATGCAAAGCGGCAAAGCCGCCGGTCGCCGCGCCTGCCACCAGGCTGGTCACGGACAGGCCGATAAATCCGCGCTTAAATTTGCTCCGCCAGCCAAAGTCCGGCGAATATGTCCTGATCAATGTCCATTGGCCATAAACCGCGACCAAAGCCAAGGTGGCCGAAAATGACATCTGAAACCCGGCGCTGAGCAGGCTTTCAGGATGCAGCATCAAGGTTATCGCCGCCGCCAGCGTGACAGAGCGGATGGACACGGCCCGCCTGTCCATAATCACAGCGCTGAACATGACAATGGCCATAATAAATGCCCGCTGGGTGGAGATACTGGCCCCCGACAGCACCAAATAAACACAGGCGAGCAAAGCGCCGACACATGCTGCCGGCTTGCGCATATCATAACGCCGCGCCAAAGGGCCAATGAAGGAAAACAGCATAGCGGATATAAAAAACACGCCCCCGGCCAACAATCCCATATGCAGGCCCGAAATCGCCAGTAAATGCGCCAGGCCGGCATCACGCAAAGCTTGTGCCTGGGCGTTTGGAATGGCGCTGCGGTCTCCGGTTAACAAGGCGGCTTGTAGCCCAGACGTTCGCGGCGGGGCGCGGGCCTGAATGTGGCGTGATAATGCATATCGCGCCAAAACGATTTGCCGGCGTATTTTTTCGCCGACGGAAAATTGGTCATGTTCGATAATCACCGGCTTTGACACAGCAAAACCGTAGCCACCAATTTGGCGGAAGAAAGACGCCCGGGCGCTGTCATACCCGCCAACAATCGCCGGGCCGGGCGGCGCACTGACCATGGCGTTAATTCTAATCATGTCTCCAGGGCGAACATCATGAGGTTTAGAGCGTATGCGTATGATTTTAGGAGTTTTTTCCGCACTTAACCCTTGAACATTATCCACACGGATATAAAAGTTTCGAAATGTCTTTGATTGCTGCGCCCGCTCTACCCAGCCGGTGATTTGGTAAAATTTCTGCTCTTGGGGCAAAATCGGTGCGGCGGTTGAATATGTATGCAAAATGGCCCTGGAAAACCCAAGCACGCCAAGAAATACCAATATCAGCATATCAAAGCCGGTTATATGGTTTCGTATGACGACAAGCGCGATAAATAACACGGCCAACAGGCCAAGGGCGGCAAACATCCCTGGTTCATGGGGCCATGAAAAATAGGCGATAATACCGCAGCCAAAGGCGATGACACCCCATTCAAACCTTGCCGCTAAAATGTCAGTTTTAAAGAAGGAGACGCACGTAGCGGCAATATGGGAGAATATCCTGCCCCCAGGCTTGATTGCTCTATTATTCTCCCCCGTAACTATGGTATGAGCCTCCAAACACATTAGGTATCACATGCACACTGCTAAAGTCGTAACACGGTTTGCCCCATCCCCAACAGGCTTTTTGCACATTGGCGGGGCGCGCACCGCATTGTTTAATTTTTATTTCGCCCGCAAGCACGGCGGTGACTTCCGCTTGCGCATTGAAGACACCGACAAAAAACGCTCGACGGCAGAAGCCGCTCAAGCGATTTTGGACGGCATGGACTGGCTGGGCCTGCCCCATGACGGCGAGACCATATATCAAAGTAAAAACCAAAGCGCACATCAGGAGGCCGCCGAAGAGTTGTTAAAAACCGGCCATGCGTATCGCTGCTATCTCAACTCCGAACAACAAGAGGGCGAGCGCCAGCAATCCCGCGATGAAGGCCGCGCTTTTCGCTCTCCTTACAGAGACGCCGGCAATTCAGATAACCCGGACGCCCCCTTTGTTGTCCGCTTTAAAGTCCCCGCCGGCGAGACAATTGTTGTGGACGCTGTCCAAGGCACCATCAAATGGGATAATAAGGATTTCGATGATTTGATCTTGCTGCGCGCAGATGGCTCGCCCGTCTATATGCTGGCCGTGGTGGTTGACGACCATCATATGGGGGTCACCCATATTATTCGCGGCGACGACCATATGGTCAATGCCGGGCGACAACAATTAATTTACGAAGCCCTGGGATGGGACGTGCCTGTCTTTGCCCATATCCCCTTAATTTTCGGCCCGGACGGTAAAAAATTGTCCAAGCGCCACGGCGCGCTCGGGGTCGACGCTTATCGGGACATGGGATATTTACCGGCTGGCCTGCGCAATTACTTAACCCGGCTTGGCTGGTCGGACGGCGATATGGAAATATTCACCGATGCCCAAGCCACCGAGAAATTTTCTTTGGCAGTCGTCAACAAAGCCCCTGCCCGGCTCGACTTTGAAAAAATGGCGTCGGTCAATGGCCATCATATGAAAATGGCGCCGCAGGGTGACCTACTTGGCTATGGCCAGGCTTTTTTTGAAAAGCAAAATAACGGCCCGCTCGACGCCGCCCAAAGCGCACGATTAAAAGCCGCCCTGCCCCATATTATACCGCGTGCCAAAACTCTGATCGAGCTGGCCGAGCAGGCTTTGTTCGTCACCCGCAAGCGGCCCGTTGAAATTACGGGCAAGACAAAAAAATCACTTAAAAGTGATGCCAAAGCCCGGCTTGAGGATTTGCAAATTCTGCTGGGTGGTGTAGAACAAGCCCAGTGGCAACAAGACGGTCTTTTGGCAATACTCACCAAATACACTCAGGACAACCATATCGGGTTTGGAAAAATCGGCGCGCCATTACGGGCATGTCTCACAGGGGGAGCGCCCTCACCAGATTTGGCTTTGGTATTGGCATTGTTGGGCAGGGACGAAGCTTTGGGGCGAATTGAAGATTGTCTGAAATTATATTATAACCGCCGTGAACAAGGCGAATGAGGAAAATATGGAAACGAACATAACAAACAAAGGTACAGCCACACTTACCGTCGATGGCAAATCCTATGAATTGCCAATTTACGGTGGCACTATCGGCCCCGATACCATTGATGTGCGCGCCCTTTACAAACAAACCGGCATGTTCACCTTTGACCCTGGCTATACATCAACCGCCAGTACGGAATCGCAAATCACCTTTATCGACGGCGATAAAGGCCAGCTTCTCTATCGGGGCTATCCCATCGAGCAATTGGCCGAGAAATCAACCTTTTTAGAAACCGCCTATCTTTTGATAAATGGCGAGCTGCCCACCCACGAGCAAAGCATAGAATTTACGAACACCATCACCAATCACACCATGCTTCATGAGCAAATCGAGCGGTTCTTCCAAGGCTTTCGCCGCGATGCCCATCCTATGGCGATGTTGTGCGGCACGGTTGGCGCGTTGTCGGCGTTTTATCACGACTCGCTTAATATCGAAGACAATTCCCAGCGCGACATTTCCATCCACCGCCTCATTGCAAAAATGCCGACAATCGCTGCCCGCGCCTATAAATACTCCATCGGTCAGCCCCACGTCTTTCCTGACAATTCACTGAGCTATTCGGAAAATTTCCTCAATATGTGCTTTAGTGTCCCGGCGGAGAAATACGAAATTAACCCGATTATCGCCGATGCTATGGACAAAATTTTCATCCTGCATGCCGACCATGAGCAAAACGCTTCTACCTCAACGGTACGCCTGGCTGGTTCATCTGGCGCCAACCCTTATGCCTGTATTGCCTCTGGCGTTGCTTGTTTGTGGGGGCCGTCCCACGGCGGCGCCAATGAAGCCTGCTTAAACATGCTCAAAGAAATCGGAACGGTTGACAGAATACCGGAATTTGTTGCCCGGGCGAAAGACCGCAATGATCCGTTCCGTCTTATGGGCTTTGGTCACCGTGTTTATAAAAACTACGACCCTCGCGCCAAGGTTATGCAAGAAACCACCCACGCCGTGCTGGGCGAGCTTGGTATCAAAGATAGCCCTGTGTTGGATATCGCTATGGAGCTTGAAAAAATCGCGCTCAATGACCCTTATTTTATCGACAAAAAACTATACCCAAATGTTGATTTTTATTCCGGCATTGTCCTCTCTGCCCTTGGTTTCCCAACATCCATGTTCACAGTTCTGTTCGCCATGTCGCGTACCGTTGGCTGGATTTCCCAATGGAATGAGATGCTCGAAGACAGCTCCCAACGCATAGGCCGCCCCCGCCAGCTCTATACAGGTGCAGGTTTGCGCGACTATACGCCTATGGATAAACGTTAGGGCCTGTCGCCGTTTAGAATAGACAATATTGCTCTCGCGGCGCGCACGCTGGACAAGCCGCCTGCTTTATCAGCGCCGCTTTCACGCATTGTTTTCGTCGCGTCCAAAAGTGCTTTTTTGGCCGCTTTTGCTTTCGGCTTGGATTGCAGATACCCCAAAGCCGCGCTGGCCAGGTTCTCGCCGCTACATGCCTCTAGCACAAATTCCGGCATGAGGGCTTGGTTATTGGCAATATTGACGATGGAAATATAATCAGGCTTGTATAATCTTTTCGCGACAAATGCCGTCAGGGCGTTAAGCTTGTAGCCGACAACCGTCGGCACACCGGCGCAAGCCAATTGGGTTGTCACCGTGCCGGAACAAGCAATGGCAGCATTGGCGGCCGCGAAGCAGTCGAGCTTGCGGGCCTCGCTGAGCAAAATCACATCAGCCAAGCGCGGATCATTCGCCACAGCCGCGTAAACATCCGCTGCAATCGTGTCGGCAACGGGGGTGATGATACGCACACCCGGCAGGGCTTGGGCGATGATGGATATCGCGTCGGCGAAGGGTTTGGCCAGACGTTGGATTTCCGAAAGCCGGCTGCCAAATAACAAAGCCAAAACCGGCGCGTCCTTGGCGATTTTATAATCCCGGCGTAAGGCC
>QIKS01000047.1 GCA_003233025.1 Hellea balneolensis
CGTGTCGGCGGTGATTTAAGCGAGGCGGAAAAAGAAAAGAAAAGATTTCACCGCTATGCCGCCCAGGTTTCCCGCGACGACACTATGGCTGAAAGCATAGCCCAGCACATGAAAGCCAATCCGGGCCGCAAGGTCATGCATATAAATGGCAGCTTCCATTCCGCAGGACTGCTCGGCACACCGGAACGTCTGGCACTGCACATACCCGGCGTCACAATGGCCAATCTGCATCCGATCATTGTGGACGATCCCAAAAATCCGTCTTTTGACGCCAGCAGTGTTGGCGAGGGGCAATATTTACTCTTGATATATCCGGTGCCAAAACGCTTCGTGCAAATGAAAAACATCAACGCTTTCATTCAGCGCACAAAAGACAAAATCGACGAAAATAAATGCGCTTATTAGGGTGTGGCCCAAACACCTTCCAGCCGCACATACCCAACTTGATCGGGTATCCAGAGAATAGAGAATGGGCCAAGCCCACACATTATTGTTTAACTGGATTCCCGCTTTCGCGAGACTGACCAGATTACTGGGTGGTTGGAGCACAAAATCCTAGGCTCTAGCGAAGAATTATTAACTACAGCCAGGGACAGACACTGATTTTAACCATTTGGTGCTGATGGTTTGAACAAGCTTTCCAATGTGTGCTGGGTTTTTGGTGTTTCCTTTTCGGGGGTCGGGGCGGCATCTACAACCGGCTTTAAAGCTTCACCTTCTTCCGTGGGCACAGCGTTCTTGGCATCCAATTTGGCTTTTTTCTCGGCAGCAATTCTGACCACATCATCCAAATCTATTTGGGAACACAAACCAAGCGACACGGGATCGGTCGGGTTAATGGTGTTGGTCTTCCAGTGGGTACGATCACGAATAGAATTGATGGTCGGCTTGGTCGTGCCGATAAGTTTCGAGATTTGCGGGTCAGAGACTTCCGGATGATTGCGGACAATCCAGGCAATGGCGTCTGGTCTGTCTTGACGGCGCGACAAAGGTGTATAGCGCGGGCCACGGCGCTTTTTTGCTCTGGACGTTGGAACAGGCGAATGGTCAAAGCTGATGGCTGACATTTTATAGCCTGCGTCTTTTTCGGCTTTTTCAATCTCGTCGCGGGTCACTTGCCCATTGGAAATGGGATCCGCACCGCGAATACCTGCGGCAACATCACCGTCAGCAATGCCTTTGACTTCCAAAATATGCAGACCGCAAAATTCGGAAATCTGTTCAAATGTCATCACCGTATTATCAATCAACCAGACGGCCGTGGCTTTCGGCATTAAAATCTTGCTCATATCTCTCTCCTGCATTGTTCCTTGCGCGGGCTTGGCAAATGTATTTCGATTTACAAAAACCCTGCCCATCAACCAATAAAAAACCCCGCTCGGCGGGGTGGTGGCCAGAAGGCCATGAAGCCTTAGCCTCGGATTAACCCTCATCTACGCCTTTGTGTTCGTTTTGGCAAGGGGCATACAGTATTTATTGTGCTGTGTATTTTATAGCCTATAAAGAGAAAAATCAGGGATTTGGTTATGGACGAGATAGATTTGAAACGGGACGGACAGGCTTTCAGGGTCGGCGAGGATTTATACGGTGTATCCGTTGTGCAACTGACAGAAAGGCTGAAAATATTGGCGGCCGAGCAAGCCCGGGTTGAGCGGGCCATTGCACAAAAAAACACGGAATTAACCAAAGCCGAAACTTTTTTTCGCAAAAACTAAAAAGTGGCGCGAGGTTTGCACATAGAAGCCCAACAGACTAATATGGAACATATACTGGCCTAATTGGCAATAATATTGATTAGACAGGTAACCGCAGATTTGCGAAATGGAGTGAATAATGAACGATACGACAGGGCGCATAAAGCTGGAAACGAGCAAGGACAATATTGTGATGGATACATTGGGCCCACAAGCTGAGGCACGGCTGAAAGAGTTTACTGCATCGGAGCTATTTGCCAAAACATTTCGTGAGGGTATGGATTTGGTGGAAGAAACTGCCGCCTATCTTGATGGCCCAGGGCGGCACGACAGCAAAAAACTTGGCCGCAATGACGCTCTGATCTATGCGTCCCAAAGCATGCGCCTGACCACCCGCCTAATGCAGGTCGCATCATGGCTATTGGTGCAACGTGCCCTCAAAGAAGGTGAAATGAGTGGTACTGAGGCACGGGCCGAGAAGTACAGACTTGTGCCGGAGACGGTCGAAAGCCCAGAACATACCAAACCATTGCGACAATATGCTGCCAGCCTCCCGTCTTTATTGCTGGATTTGCTGGCCCGTTCAGAAAAGCTATATGAAAGAATTGTCCGCCTTGACCGCTCACTTTACGGCTCGATCAATGCCCAACACGGCAATACGGTCGCCGATCAAATCAACCGATTAGAAGCCGCATTTTCCAAATTTTCTGGCTAAAAACGGAGACGTGTAATATGAATTTACAAAAGATATTAAGGTATTACACTTAACCGACAATCAAGCATATTCGCCAATGTGCTAAAATGTTCTTCAATACGCTCTATAATGAGGTCTTGAAACCTACCTTGCGCCTGTAAGGTCAAAACACCAGGCTCTAATGTCAATGAAAAGCTTTTCAACACGACCGAGCTACGCCCGCTAAGCACGACGGCGGCGCGCAAAGCTTCACCGTAAATCGTGGCGCTCATTTGCTCTTCGTCGCTCAATAGATATTGGATCGCCGCGTTATTTGGGGGTTTCTTACGGCTCCGAAATGAGCGGAACAACATAAGCGCCAAATAAGCCCGCTCTTTATGGGTTAACCCCGGTAACGGGCCGTAGAGCGCTATTTCACAAACAATTTGGGCGCGGTGATCGGGATGCAGGCCTGCCCCCGTGCCAATGAGCAGACTGGCAGCTTTGCGGAGGCGGTTCTCATTATCCAAATTGAATGCGCGGGGTAAATTTGCGTGAATACCTGAAAGAAATACGAACAAGGCCCGGCCCATTTTGCCTTGCTCCCCGTCGCGCCTGGATAGACTGCGACACGCATCAAACAAGGCATTGCGTTTTTTAGTCTCCGCACTCAATGATGTGTACACCAAGCCATCGCGCAAGCCGCCTGGGGCAATGACCACATGTTTGATCGGCAGTTTTTCCAATAAGACGCTTAACATCAACCCGCCATAAGGTAGGGTGTCAGCGCGTCTTTGGGAAATATTAGGCCAGTTTAACAAGGCCTGTGTCCCTTGCGGTGAACAGGCCCAATTTGCCAATTGCCTGGCCGCCTGGACATCAAGACGGTAATTATGGGCCAACCGCAAGGGATAATCATTGCGTTTCTGGTGAATGATCGCAAGATTGCGCCACGCACCACCGATCAGATATAGAGTGTCCAAATGGGAAAAATTTTGGCTTAGGGTATCGGCGAATTTGCTTTCAATAAGCGGACGCAAAGTGAGCGGATCAAACCTACCATCATACATGGCAAATGGCCCAAGTTGGTACGACATACTGTCCAATGCCTGCCCACCTGTAATTTTGACCAACTCCAAACTGGCACCCCCCAGATCTGCCGCCAACCCCTTGGCCCGCGCTTCGCCTGCGATCACGCCATATGCTGACATAGAAGCTTCCGCTTCCCCGCTAAGGGGCGCAACATCCAGTCCGGTTTGCTTTTTGACCAATGCAATAAACTCGGGGGCATCATCTGCATCGCGCAGGGCGGCTGTCGCAGCAACAAGCACATCATCCAGATTTTGTGCTTTCGCAAGGGCCGTGAACCTTTTCAGGGCCGCCAGTGCTTGTATGCAACCCTGGGGGCTTAATTTTCCAGTGCGGCGTAAATCCCGCCCCAGACCAGCCAATACTTTTTCATCGTAAACAGAGGCAAATGCGGCCCCGTTTAAAGAATAAACCACAAAACGCACTGAGTTGGAGCCAATGTCAATCACCCCAACCCGTTTTTTCATTGCCGTGTCAGCGGTATGTGCGGCTGCGGTGTTTTCTGTCATCCGCATAACTGGCAATTACGCCGCACTTTATGCTGCATTGGCTTTACGGTCTTCGGTGAGCAATACATACAAGGCTTCTATATTAGGTGCAGTGCGTAATTTGTCGCGGATATCTTCGCGGCGCAATAGCCGGGATACTTGCGCCAAAGCTTTCAAATGATCACCACTGGCATTGGTCGGAGCCAAAAGCAAGACAACGAGGTCCACTGGCCGCTCGTCAATAGATTCGTAATCCAAAGGCGTCTCTAGCCTGGCAAACACCGCCCGCACCGCACTTAAACCCTCAAGCCTGGCATGAGGAATGGCAACACCATAGCCAACACCAGTACTACCAAGCCGTTCGCGTTCTGATACGGCGCTGACAATATCCCGGCTTTTGATGGTGTCAGAACCAATAGCACCACATTTGATCGCTAGCTCAGCCATCTCCTGAAACAACTGCTTTTTACTGACGGCGTGGAGGTCTGCGGTCACACAGCCCATTGCAAATAAATCTTCGGTGTTCATTCTCACTCACAGTTTTTGGCCCAGTAATTTGGCACATTGCACTTTAGTACATTGTACTCTGGCACATTATTATTGTTACTCATGCTGAAGAAAAGCCCCAGCGTTTCAAATTCAGGGGGCTATTAGCCTAACTGTCTTTGCGGGTCAATCCACCCTACATTGCCATCTGCACGTTTGAACACCACATTCAAGCCGCCGTGGGCAGCATTATTGAACACAACGGCCCCAGAATCTGTTAGCCCCAACTCCAAAGACGCCATGCTGACTGTCATTGTACGGATTTCAGTTTTTTGCTCTGCAATAACCAATGGCTCGGCGGGCGGGCTATTGTCATCTTCATCATCATCCTCCTCAGCCCCAACCGGATTTTGCAAAACATATAAAGCCAAAGCTTCAGCTTTTTGCTCGGCCTGATGGTCGGTCAAACGACGTTTATAGCGCCGCAAGCGTTTCTCCAAATGCTCAAGCGCTTCATCCGCAGCCCCGTAAGCATTTTGTGCGCCCCCCTTGGCTGCCATGGAAGCCCCCGACGGTAAATGCACCGAAATTGCCGCATTAAAGCCTGAACCCTCCTTGGATATCGAGACATGGGCCTCGCCAGAACGGTGGATATATTTATCCATCATATCTTCAAGTCGTCCGTTGATTCGCTCTGACAGAGCAGTGGAAACATCAATACCTTTAGATACAATATGAATTTGCATGGGAAATTTCTCCTGTTTGAGTGTAAACACAGTCTAGCATTATTTGTGACCAAGGTCAGGTGAAAAATAGGTATTATTTGGAATTTTTCAATATGCGCCGGCGTTGCACCGAAGACGGAATATTTAGGCTCTCGCGGTATTTGGCGACTGTACGGCGCGCAATATCTATACCTTGGTTACGTAAAAGACCTACAAGCTTATCATCTGACAGTACGTTTTTCGGTTCGCGTTCTTCCTCAATGAGGATTTTTATCTTGTGGCGTACAGCCTCAGCAGAATATGCCTCACCGCCATCCGTAGAGGCAATAGAAGCCGTGAAAAAATATTTAAGTTCAAAAGTGCCGCGTGTGGTCGCTATATATTTGTTGGAAGTGACACGGCTGACCGTGCTTTCATGCATCTCTATGGCATCAGCTATGGTCTTTAAATTTAGCGGGCGCAGATGATCAACCCCGTATGCAAAAAACCCGTCTTGCTGTTTGACGATTTCGCTGGCAACTTTCAATATGGTACGGGCGCGTTGATCAAGGCTCTTGACCAGCCAGGACGCATTTTGCGCGCATTCTGACATATAGGACTTTACTTTTTCGTCCTTGTTGCCGTCCAAAACTTCCGTGTAGTAACGCGAATTGACCAACAC
>QIKS01000238.1 GCA_003233025.1 Hellea balneolensis
TTGCGGCGCTCCACGACATTTTGTACGTGGCCAAGGGCGGCGAGCAGCGCGGTGCGTTCTAGTGAAAATTTCATAACCAGCCTATTTCTTATTTTTTAGCTCAAGATTTCTTATCATGAACATTATCATAATGAAATTCCCCGCCAGACCAAGGTTTTTTTATGCCCGTGTGATTATGAAGACTTCAAGGTTTCCATCAAGGTTTCAATATGGGCGTTTAGGGCGCTATCTTCGGCGCGCAAGGCTTCGATGCGCTTTACCGCGTGAATGACCGTTGTGTGGTCACGCCCGCCAAACCGCCTGCCGATATCAGGCAAAGAGCGTCTGGTCATGATTTTACACACATACATGGCAACTTGCCTTGGCCGCGCAATAGCACGTGAGCGGCGCTTTGACAAAATCTCGTCCATGCTGATACCAAATTGCTTGACCGTCGCGCGCTGGATTTTATCAACGCTTGGGGTTGTATTGCCCATATAACGTGAATGGGCCAAAGCTTCTTGCACGCTTTCCAGGCTTAGGGGCTGGCCGAGAAATTCCAGACGGGCAACGATTTGATTAAAGGCACCTTCAAGATCGCGCGGGGTTGCATTGATCCGCGCTGCCAGATGGTCGCGGGCGTTTTGAGGCATATTTAAAGCCGTTTGCCCTTCTCGGTTGCGGCGCTCAATCAGCCCGTCCAAAATCTTGCGGCGTAAATCAAAATCCGCCGCGTCAATGCCGCACAATAAACCGCCGCACAAATAAGATTTAAGCCGGTCGCTGGCTTTGGCAATGGCGTGGGGATGGCGGTCGGTGGCAATGAGGATTTGCTTGCCCGCGTCCACCAGAGAGATCAGTGTGTGTAGTAATTCTTCCTGGGAGCCAGGCTTATCAGCAATAAAATGAGCGTCATCAATGATCAGAATATCCACGTCACGCAAGCGGCTTTTAAACGCCTCGATTTCGCTGCGCCCTTGAGCGCGCACCGATTGTACGAAAGACGCGACAAAGCTTTCCGAAGAAATCAGCTTAACCTTGAGAGAAGGATCGCGGGCCAGGGCAGCCTCTACGGTCGCTTGTAACAGATGAGTTTTGCCCATGCCGTGAGGGCCGTGAATGACAATCGGATTGTAAGAACAAGGCCGGCCGCTGGCAATGGTGCGTGCGGCGGCAAAGGCAAATTCGTTGGAAGGGCCGACAACAAAATTATCAAAGCGAAACCGGCTTAAATCTTTGTGCGACTTTGAAGGTGCACTTGGCCGCGGGCTGGTATTTTGTTGTGTCGATAAAGGGTTTTGAGCGGCGGGCGCAAGGGTCTGGGGTTTGGCCGCGGCGGCCGCAGACATAATGCCGATTTGCACATCACGGCTGTCATATTGCGCCCACAAGGTTTTGACCAGCTCCCCATAGCGGTTCTCAATACGGCCCGAGACAAAACGCGATTGCGTTGTCAGCAAAATCTTATTGTCATCCACAACCGCCAAGGATAATTGCCCCGTCCAGGAGCTATGTACCCGGTCACCGAGGCGGGCGCGCAAATCGGTTTGCACTTTTTTCCATATGGAGGGGCCGTCCATTTGTTGTGAAGGGCTATGTTGTTGTAAGGGGTTGTGTATCGGCGCTGCGTCGGGCGGCTTGACAGGCTCAGTGCCTCCGGTTTTGCGATCCGAAAGTTGCAGCTCTGCGCCTTCGCCGCTCGGAGAGCCGTCCTTAGATTTGTCGCGCCAGTCGCTCAATTAAACCCCCAACAGTACCCAGAGGTTTAAACAGGTTAAACCTTTGAAAACATTATTAAAACTTGTAATTCCCGAGCAGAAATTTGGCGTTCTCCACCGGGCTTTTACGAGAAGTTACATTCACCACGCAACCTTCGCCGTGCCTCCTTTAAAGACGGTTTAGGGCGGCGCGTCAATGGGCAAATATTAACTTTTTTTGACATTGAGAGCTTGACTTAAAAAAAGGTAAATTTCTCGGGCACTTGGCGGCGAATTTTTTTTCATTTTTATTTTTATCGCCGTAAAAAACAATGGGTGTAACCCATAAAAAAACCCGATATTCGCTTGTGAGCAGACACCGGGTTTTCAATTTCGTTTATAGGGGTATTATTTTGCCATTGCGTGGACGCGCTTTGACAATCGGGATATTTTGCGCGCGCTGGTGTTTTTATGAAAAATACCTTTGCTGGTCGCCCGCATCATTGCAGGTTCTGCAACCGCCAAAGCAGCCTGGGCTAGTTTTTGATCGCCGGCCGTGATTGCGTCTTCCACTTTGCGTAATGTGGAGCGTACCAAGGTGCGCCGGTTTTTATTAACCGCGGTTTTGCGTGCCATTTTGCGAACGCATTTTTTTGCTGATGATGTATTTGCCATATTTTCCTCTTGTGGTCTTTTCCTCTTGTGGCCGCGACTGATAAATTGTCGCCTCGGGCCAGTATATTCTTTGGGGGCCTATAACCTTCCCCTGACAGGCCGTCAACTGTCGATTTGCACCCAGAGCGCTTATTTGTTTTTAAAATGCGGCGTGCGTTTTTCCGCAAATGCTGCCATGCCTTCTTTTTGGTCTTCGGTTGAAAACATCGCCTGGAACAGGCGGCGTTCAAACCTTATGCCTTGGGACAGGCTGGTTTCAAAAGAGGTGTTAACAGCCTCCTTTGTCATCATGGTGATGGGCAGGGATTGGTGGGCGATTTTTTTCGCTGTGGTCAGGGCGGTTTCCATCAATTCGTCCAAGGGCACGATTTGCGAGACAAGCCCGGCACGTTCCGCTTCCTCGGCGTTCATCATCCGTCCGCTGAGGCACATATCCATGGCTTTGGCTTTACCAACGGCCTTGGTCAGGCGCTGGGTGCCACCGGCGCCGGGCATGACGCCGAGATTAATTTCCGGCTGGCCAAATTTGGCATTATCCGCGGCAATGATAAAGTCGCACATCATGGCGATTTCACAACCGCCCCCCAAAGCATAGCCCGCGACAGCGGCCAATATAGGTTTGCGAAACCGCGCCACGCTTTCCCAATACAGGGCAAAGACGTCATGATCATACATGCTTAAAAATGTGCCGTCTTGTAATTCCTTGATATCCGCACCTGCGGCGAAAGCTTTTTCAGACCCGGTCAAGATCACGCAGTGGACATTGTCGTCTTTGTCCAATTTCTCCAGGGCACTTGCCAATTCCATTGTCAACTCGTTGGACAAAGCGTTGAGCGCTTTGGGGCGGGCGAGCTTGATAATGCAGACCTTGCCGTCTTTTGTGACTTCTAAAGTATTATAGGCCATGGCCATTTCTCCGTTTCAAACAGAGGTTTTACAGATGCGCAAGAGGAGAGTCACGGATTAAATCTGACAATCCGGGCAATAAAAACTAGAGCGACCCGATTGCTTGGTGCGGATTATGCTGCCGGGGCACTTTGGTTTGGGGCAGGGCGCGCCCTCTTTGTCATAGACTTGAAACTGGTGCTGGAAATAGCCCAGCGCCCCGTCCGCAGCAGCAAAATCCTTGAGGGATGAACCGCCAGCCTTAATGGCAAGTTGCAAGGTTTTTTTAATTTGCGCGCAAAGCTGCTCGCACATGTCCGGGCTTACATTGTCGGCGCGGCGCAAGGGGGAAATCCCGGCCAAGAACAAAGCCTCGCACACATAAATATTGCCAAGCCCGGCGACAATGTGCTGGTCGAGAAGGGCGGTTTTTATCGGTGATTTCTTGGCCGCCAGAGCCGTGCGTAAAACCGGGCCGCTAAAGCCGTTGGACAGAGGTTCCGGCCCGAGCTTTGCCATACGCCCGACATCTCCCGGCGCAAGCAATTCCATAAAGCCGAACCGTCTGGGGTCATTATATATAATAACCGGTTTGTCTTTGCCGCTCATGGTAAAGACAACATGGTCGTGTTTAGCGGGGGAGGCTGCGTCTTCAAAACTAAATTTTCCCGACATGCCCAAATGCATCAACAGGGTTTCGCCGCTGGAAAGTTCGCCGACCAAAAATTTGGCCCGTCGCGACAACCGGTCAAGTGTGACCCCTTGCAGGCGGCGTATAAAATTTTTGGGAAAAGGAAAGCGCAGGTTTTTGCGCCTAAGCTGCACATGGTTAAATGTCCGGCCTTCCATTTTAGGCGCAAGACCGCGCCGGGCGGTTTCAACTTCGGGAAGTTCGGGCATGGTTTCCTTTGTACTTTTGTTAAAAGGGGATTAATAGTCTTTCTCATGACAAAAGAAAAGACAGTTGATTTCGGATTTAAAGATATCCCCGCCGCCGACAAAGCCGGGCGGGTGCGCGATGTCTTTGACAGTGTTGCGCCCAGCTATGACATTATGAATGACGCTATGTCTATGGGCGTCCACCGGATTTGGAAAGACATGGCGATCGCCAAAATCAACCCCCAGCCCGGCGAAATACATATAGATGTCGCGGGCGGGACGGGCGATTTGGCCCGCCGGTTTATCAGACGCGCCGCAAGTGTCGCCAAACGGCGCGGCGGGGCGGATGCGAAAGCGTTTATTGTCGATATCAACGCCGAAATGTTGCTGGCCGGAGTGGACGAGAAAAAAGACGCAAGTCTCGATTTAACACGGGTGTGCGGCGATGCGCAAAACCTGCCATTTGAGGATGGTTTCGCCGACGTGGTTACCATTGTTTTTGGTATTCGAAATGTCACTGACCGGGATAGGGCGCTAAAGGATATGCGCCGGGTGCTCAAACCGGGCGGGCGGTTTTTCTGTCTGGAGTTTTCAACGCCGCCCAGTGTATGGCTTAAACAAATCTATGATTTGTATTCATTTAATGTCATCCCGCGCCTCGGCGGCTTGTTGGCCAATGATCAGGACAGCTACCAATATCTGGTGGAAAGCATCCGCAAATTTCCCAAACAAGAGGCCTTCGCCCAAATGTTGCGCCAGGCCGGATTTGAGCGGGTTGGCTATACGGATTATACGGGCGGGGTGTGTGCGCTACACTGGGGCTTTAAAACTTAAGGCTTACTGATAAGGGCGCTTTAGATAGAGCTCGACATTATAACTGTCAGCACGACCCATAGCGGTTACCAACTCCCAGCCCTCCATGCCAAGACGCGCCAATCTCTCTTCAATCGCAACGTGCATGTCTGCAACCTTCGTGAATGCAGAGAATTTGACATACTCAACTTTGTATCTCCATTTTGTCATTTCTTATCCTGTGTTTTTGTTATTGTCATCTCTGGTGGCTTTTCTTTCAGCCGCCCGGCCTTGCGCAGACTATCGCGCAGGGCATATTCAATTTGGCCGTTTAGGGAGCGCAATTCATCATCCGACCAACGTTTCATGGCGTCAAGAATGTCGGCGTGAATGCGCAGGGGGTAGGCTTTTATTGCCTTGCGGGCCATGAGAGCTTCCTAATAAATCGAGCCAGTATTAACAACCGGTTGAGTGGCCCGGTCAGAACACAAAACCACCAAAAGATTGCTGACCATAGCGGCGCGGCGTTCCTCGTCCAAATCGACCACGCCTTTTTCCTTAAGCGCGTCCAACGCCATTTCAACCATGCCGACCGCACCTTCGACAATACGTGTCCGGGCCGCGATAATGGCGCCGGCCTGTTGGCGTTGCAACATGGCTTGGGCGATTTCGGGGGAATAGGCCAGATGGGAAATCCGGGCTTCGATGACATTGATCCCGGCTTCGGTCAGGCGTTCTTGTATTTCCGTTTTCATCCGTTCAGAAATTTCCGTCGGGTGACTGCGCAGGGCAACTTCGTCGTCCTCATGGGGATCATAGGGGTAAATTGATGCCATGGAACGGATCGCAGCTTCGCTCTGGATTTGAACGAAACTTTCGTAATCATCGACATTAAATACGGC
>QIKS01000174.1 GCA_003233025.1 Hellea balneolensis
TGGGCTTGGTCATGGAGTAATAACGGCCCACGGCTTTGCGGTGCATGGGAATACCGGCCTCGCGGTCAAGGTGGCCGGCGGCCTTGAAATATGTTTCTACCCCGCCTTCAATAACCAAAGCAGACAGACCGGCAACTTCCTCGTCACGTACAAGTTTTGTTATGAGTACGTCCAGCCGCTCGGCGCGTAATGTCTGGGCGGTAATTGCAAGGGGGGAGGGGATGGATTGTTGCGTAGATGCCGGTAACGGCTTCGTTGTTAATGGATCTGAAAGTGGCGAGGTTGATGTACAGGCGCTTAAAGCCAGCCCCATAATGGCGCCCAAGACGGCTTGTAAAAAACTAAATTTTTTCATAATTTTACCTTTAGCTACGCAACCTCAAACAACCCAGCCGCGCCCATGCCGCCGCCGACACACATGGTACAAACAACATAGCGAACACCGCGTCTTTTGCCTTCGATCAGGGCGTGGGCGACCATGCGCGCACCGCTCATGCCGTAGGGATGACCGACGGAAATAGCGCCGCCATTAACGTTCATAATCTCACCGGGAATACCAAGCTGGTCGCGGCAATAAAGGACTTGCACGGCAAAGGCTTCGTTCAGCTCCCACAGGCCGATATCGTCCATTTTCAAGCCATTGGCTTTTAGGAGTTTAGGGACGGCAAATACCGGGCCGATACCCATTTCTTCAGGCTCCAGCCCGGCCACGGCCATGCCGCGATAAATACCAAGCGGGGCGAGGCCGCGCCTCTCCGCTTCTTTGGCTTCCATAAGAACGCTGAGCGACGCGCCGTCCGATAGCTGGCTGGCATTACCGGCGGTAATGGTGAAGTCCGGACCACGGACGGGCTTTAATCCTGATAAAGCTTCTGCACTTGTGCCGGGGCGGTTGCCTTCGTCTTTTTCCAAGGTGACATCGTGTTTGGAAATCTCGCCGCTTTCTCTGTCCTTGACCATCATGGTCGAGGCGAGAGGCGCAAGTTCATCGTCAAATTTCCCGGCCTGTTGCGCGGCGTCGGTGCGCTCTTGGCTTTGGGCGGCGTATTCGTCCATGCTTTGCCGTGAAACCCCGTATTTTTTGGCTACAATTTCGGCGGTATCGATCATCTGGATATAGGCTTGGGGATGGTTGGCCAGCACATTCATATCAGGGGCTACCCGCATTTCTGCGGTTTGAACCATGGAGATGCTTTCCACTCCGCCGCCAATAGTGACCGTCTGCCCGTCGCAAATAATTTGCTTGGCGGCAATGCCGATGGCCATCATGCCGGACGAACATTGGCGGTCAACGCTTTGTGCGGCGACGGTGACGGGTAGGCTGGAAGCTAAAACCGCATTGCGTCCGATGGTTACCTGAACCCCTTGTTGTAAGCCACATCCCATGACCACATCATCAACTTCCCCGCCGTCAATGCCAGCGCGTTTGACGGCCTCGTCAATACAATGTCCGGCCAAAGTCGGAGAGGGTGTGGCGTTAAATGCGCCCCGGTAAGCTTTACCGATCGGGGTGCGGGCAGTAGATACAAGGACGGCTTCACGCATGGTTTTCTCCATTTATATGCATTTTGTTGAATATGCAGCTATAGCGGGGAATTGCCAAGCACAAATATATTTAAATCAATGAAGTGTTATGGTTGCGCTTAGGGTTAGGGCCTATTGATGGTATAAATATCTTTCATTTGCGTGAAGTTATTAGAGTTTGATTAACCATAAAAAAATAATTGCGAATTTGGCTTTCAAATGCACATGTCTGAACATGATTTGTTAACCATAAATACGCAATATTACCGCCATGGCCCTGTTTAACCAGACACAACAAGAAAACCCGTCGAGAACGGACGGCGTCGCGCCAGCAAAAATGGCGATAGAAATGATGATCGAACCTGGGGCGGAGGCGCTTTTGGTAAAAATGGGCCGGCAAATGCGTACGAAAGCGCGTTCAAAAATAATCGACCGGGCTTTGGACCATTTGCGACAAGCAGAACATATTTCTGATATTCAAGCCTGGTTCAGCGAGGAGCGGTTTAAAGCCAGCCGCCGCACCACGGTTAGGTTATCGGATGAAAACGCTCAGTTTTTAACCGCTTTGGCCGCCATGTGTGGGCGGGGACGTCCGTCAATCTTGCTTGATATTGTCTATTTGGCCGCTGCCACAATGCAGCCGGAAGATTTTGAAGCCTTGCGGGTATAAATATTTTACCAAGCCCCGATATTAACCAGTTTCGTGCGCAGGTCAGGCGGTAAATCGGCGCTGTCACCCAAGTCGCCAAGATCAATAGGAGCGTCTTGGCCCGCCAGATAGCGCCAACCCTGAAAAGCACGTTTTGGCGTTGGCACAACGGGGACAAGCTTTGGTGCCAAGACAATTCGGCAAGCTTTGCGACCGTCCTCGGTGCGCATTTCCGCCAGGTCAACAATAGAGTTGCGACATTGGATTACCCCTTTAATCACCCAGTAAATCGAACCGCCCGCCAGAAGCTCTTGCTTGCGTTTGGGCATCATACGGGTGATGTGATCGGCGAAAGCTGGCAAGCCTTCATTTCCTCTGCGTAACGCCAAGCTTTGTTGCCAGGCGGCCAATGTTTCTATGGACTGGGAACCAACGGACAGTTTTTGTAAATGAAGAGGCGCAGATATAACCATGACGAAGCCATAGCAAATATCCTAGATAAAAACCAGAGTTTGTTGATGTTTAGCGTTGGTAGAGTTTAAAAATCGCGCAGCATCGGTTCGATATCTGTGATATAGCCCGGCACGGATTTGTCGATCTTAAAGGTGACGAAATCTTCCTTGTTTTGGGTGTTATACAGACCTGATTTTTGCAAGACCTTGCCAAACATGGATTTGGCAATTTTGCCGGCCATGGGTGTTTCGTCCCAAATCGGTTTTGCTCCAAATTTTGAGCGCATGGCCGCCTGAGCGAACATGGCGGAATTTTTGAAGGCGCTGGCTCTTGTTGAATATTCCGTAGTTACGGAGACGCAAAATGTTTCATTAACCACCCTGTGCGGCTGGTTGAGCTGCCAACTGGCCATTTCCCCGCCTGTCAGCGTCAGGATATGTGCGTGCTTATCATATGCTTGCTCATAAGGCACATCGTCCAATATGGTATTGGTGATGACCTGCTCATAGGCGTCATCGGACATAAATTCCTGTGCCATAGGATAGATATAAAGTTTCTTTGTACCCCGGATATGCCAAAGAATGGTGTGGGTGCTGTCTGTGTGGTAGGGAACTTTGGCGATGGGGGAGGAGATCAAGATGCCGCCGCGAGCGTTAAATTCCTTATTGCCGGTGTTGACGGCAAGCTCGCCGTATATTTCTTGCAACAACTTATTGTATTCAGGATGAACGTTCATCGCCCGGCGGACATTGATCCACAAGCGCCCGGCTTTAACCGCTTCAAGCAACGTTTTGCCGTCACATCCCCTAAAATCGCCAGTACGGAAATGATCTTTAAACTGGGCATGCTGTCCCATCGTGCAGACGTCCAGCTGTGAAGCGGGGTGTTTGTCCAAGAGCGCAATCAGCGCATCATCGCTAAACAAGCCGGTTTGCTCTAATTTATGATCGACGCAAATTGTGTCATTTTGAAATTTTTTACTGTGCTCGTCAGTCCAGTTTTTAAAAATACTCATGAAATATCCCACCTATTTTAATAAACTAACCAAGATTTCTGATGAAATGTCCAAGAAATACGGTTAATTTTGCCTTAAATTTAGCGTCTGACCCATGATTTGAGCAGATAATATAGCGATCCCAATACAACCATTGCCCCAATCGTTATGCTGGCAGGGGCGATGAAAGCCATGAAGGGTTCAAGGTTTGCTCTGGGGGTTAAAAACCATTTCCAGACCCCAAATATGGTTGCGCAAAGCCCTAAAATCAAGGCGGCGACATTGCCAGAAATCCTGATGTTTTGCCCTTCGGGTTCGGTCGCGCTGGCAATGTTTTGATCGTCGGTTAAAACGGCCTGAGGGTTTGTTGCCTGCACGGGCTGAGCTTCTCGTATACCCCCGTCGTCATTGGCGGGTAAGAAGGTGTTTTGTCTGTCTGTGCTGGTGGCTGTATCCGTTGTGTTTGGCGTATCTTCAGCGTCTTCGTCTTCGATTGTCTGGTCTTGCGCGGTTAAGTCGAAAACGAGATTATCAAGACGTTCGCTTACCTCCGCTGCCGCAACCGCGATTGGTGAAGGCTCTGCCGTATCAAGTTCGGGGCGATGTTGATCTTCGCTTATTTCATTAATGTCGCTTCTGCGTTCCTGGTCTGTATTATCATCATCTGCGGCCTGGGTCACTTTATCATAGGGCAATTGCTCGACAATGCCTGCGCCGCTGGCTAGGTCAAATACAGGTTCCAGGGTTGGTTGCTCGGCATAATCAGTGTCTTTTTGTGGCGGCAAGTCCAGGCGCGGGGCGGCGACCACGCCGGTATCTGGTTTTAGGAACAGCGCTTTTTCAGCGGTGCGGCGGCGGACAAGCGCGTCAATAACATAGGTTTTGCCGCCAATAATGCTTTTACGCCATTCATCAAACCCGGCGGCTGCGTCCAGAGGGCGACCATTATTAAGGGCGCTCAACGTGGTTGATCCTATAAAGGCGCGCGGGCCAATATTGAAAGCCAAGGACACCAAAGCATCAAATTGGCTTTGGTTTAGGGGCGCGTAAATGTTGGAATTGACCAAATCTTCATAAGGCTGCAAATCGAGCTTAAGCAATTCCCCGGCTTTTTGCTTGGTAATAATCGGTTCTTCATCCAGGGAATAGCGGTGCCCATAGCCAATGATTTGTTGGCCGGATATCAAGGTTGTTTCCTGCGCCCGAAAGCCTTCATAAGCCTTTATGAGCCGGTATCCAAAGGGTGATATTTTAAATTTATGGGCCATAAGTGTTCCAAAATAAGACAAAAACCTCGAATTAAATCAAGTCTTAAATCAAATTTGCAAATTCTGCGCCATTTTCTGGCCACGGGGGGTACAAAAGAAAGGGGGGTTACAAAAGAAAAACGGCGGCAAGTCCCAAAAATGCGAAAAACCCTATGACATCGCTGACCGTTGTGACAAATACCGACGAAGCGACCGCCGGGTCTGCGCCCATTTTTTTAAGCCCCAAGGGCACTAAAATCCCGGCAAGGCCTGCGCAAAACAGATTAAACACGAGCGCCACCGCAATGACCAGCGCCAAACCAGCATTGCCAAACCAAAAATAGGTGACCCCGGCTAAAAGCGTGGCAAATATCACCCCGTTAATCAGGGCTGCCCCGGCTTCACGCCGAATAACCCGCCAGGTATTGGCCGGGGTGAGGTCGCGGGTGGCCAAGGCTCTGATGGCTACGGTTAAGGCCTGTGTGCCCGTATTGCCGCCCAGGGAAGCAACAATCGGCATGAGGACGGCCAAGGCGACCAATTGGGAAATACTGTCCTTGAACAGGGAAATAACAATCGACGCGCCGATGGCCGTTAGCAAATTGACAAACAGCCAGGGTGCGCGGGCTTTGACCGTGCTGAGGGCCGTATCGACAAGACCGGCTTCCGAGACCCCGGCCAGGGCCAACATATCTTCCTTGTTTTCTTCGTGGATAACCTCCACCACATCATCAACGGTAATCATGCCGCTCAGGCGTCCTTGCGCGTCGATGACGGGCGCGGAGATCAGGTCATATTTCTCAAATAGATACGCCACGTCTTCCTTGTCCATTTTTGGGTCAATAATCGCCGGGTTGGGTTTGATTATATCAGCGAGTTTCACCGTCTCTTCTGCGCACATTAAGCTGCTGAGCGCAATATAGCCGA
>QIKS01000190.1 GCA_003233025.1 Hellea balneolensis
CGAGTTCTAAACTTGGCGATGCGCAGATCATTGATGCGCGATCCCCGGGAAGGGTCACCGGCGCAGAGCCGGACCCAAGGCCGGGCATGCGGTCTGGCCGAATTCCCGGGTCAAGCAACGTGTTTTACAAAGACCTGATTAATGACGATGGCACCATGAAAGATGTTGATGCGTTACGCGGTTATTTCAAACATATAGATTTCGACAAACCGGTGATTACGACTTGTGGTTCGGGGGTCACGGCGGGGATTTTGGCGCTGGCTTTGGCGCGGTTGGGGCATCGCGATGTTGCGGTTTATGACGGGTCTTGGTCGGAATGGGGGAAATACCCCGATTTGAAAATTGAAACCGGGCCTTTATGATTGAATACACAGTTACTTTTCTGGAAATGTCGGCGCGGCCAAGTTACCCGCGCCCACCACAACCAGTTGGGCATCCGTTAGCTTTGCTGCGCGCCGTTAAGCCACCGAACTGGTATTTTCTAAGCCTTTACGATGCTGTTGGCTCCGAATATCATCTCTGGGCGGATATGCATGACCTGCCAGAAGCTGAGTTGACGCAATATGTTCAACATCCGGACAAGGAAATTTATACCTTGATCCGCGATGGCTGGCCCGCCGGATTTTTTATTTTGGACAGGGCCAAACCGGAATTCTGCGAAATTTCCTATTTTGGGCTTGTGCCCCAAACAATCGGGCTTGGACTTGGCAAATTTTTGCTGCATACAGCGGTTCATATTGCGTGGGATGGCGAAGGCACCAAAACACTCGGCGTGACAACTTGCACGCTCGACCATCCGCGTGCTTTGCAAACATATCAAAAAGCCGGTTTTGAGCCGGTGCGCCAAGAAACACGATTTCGAAAAGGATAAAGTGATGCTCGAAGCCCTGAAACCCCAACCGCTTGATAAAATTATTGCCATGATCGGCCAGTTCAAGGCTGACCCTCGGACCGACAAGCTGGACCTTGGTGTGGGTGTTTATAAAGACCATGATGGCAATACCCCGATCATGCGGGCGGTGAAATCTGCTGAGGCGCGGCTGCTGGCCAGCCAAGCGTCAAAGTCTTATGTCGGGCTTTTGGGTGATCTGACGTATAATGCCTCAATGGCGGATTTGATTTTGGGTGACAGCGTTGATAAGGCGCGGATTGCTTCGGCGCAGACGCCGGGCGGCACGGGGGCCATTCACCAGTTGTTTGAGCTGATCAAAATGGCGTCGCCAAATGCAAAAGTCTGGATTTCAAACCCGAGCTGGCCCAACCACGAAGCCATTCTCAAG
Organism: Hellea balneolensis; assembly: GCA_003233025.1. Lineage (GTDB taxonomy): Bacteria > Pseudomonadota > Alphaproteobacteria > Caulobacterales > Maricaulaceae > Robiginitomaculum_A > Robiginitomaculum_A balneolensis_A. Next base: position 1,281 of record QIKS01000190.1, read on the forward strand.
CATCTGAAAATGCCGGTTGGCAAGTATCGTTATTTTGATGAGGCCACCTGTGGTGTGGATTTTGACGGTATGAAAGCCGATATTTCCAGCGCGGCTGAGGGCGATATTATTTTGCTGCATGGCTGTTGCCATAACCCGACCGGTGCCAATATCACCAGCGACCAATGGGCGGAGCTGACCGAATTGTTGCTGGCCAAAAACCTGATCCCGATGATCGATATTGCCTATCAGGGCTTTGGCGCTGGGTTGGCGGGGGATGTTGAGGGCTTGCGGATTATGGCGGCGAAATCCCCGCAAATGCTGATCGCGGCGAGTTGCTCCAAGAATTTCGGCTTGTATCGTGACCGTGTCGGCGTGGCGATTGCCATTGCCGAGGATGCCGCGCAGCAAGAGCTGACCAAGGGCGCGCTGGCAACCATCAACCGGCTGAATTATTCCTTTGCGCCCGACCACGGCGCGGCGGTGGTTTCGATTATTATGAACGACGCGGAATTGCGGGCCGATTGGCAAGCCGAGCTGGAAGAAATGCGCCTTGGCATGCTGGATTTGCGGGGTGAGCTGGCCGATGCCCTGCGCCGCGCCACCAATTCCGACCGTTTTGATTTTGTGGCCGAGCATCGTGGCATGTTCTCGCGCCTTGGCCTGACGGTTGAGCAGGTCGAAACCCTGAAGGATAAGAACGGCATATATATTGTCAGCGACAGCCGGATAAATATTGCGGGGCTGCCGAAGAATGGCATGGATGATTTGGCAGCGGCGATTGCGGCGGTGCTTTAGGGATTAGGCGGTGTCTTGGGTTTGATCCGGGCGCTGCTCATAGCGCAGATATGCTTGGCAAAGAGCGGTTGCCGCAAGGGCTGTTCCAAAAATTCCGGACATATAAAACGGTATCGAAAGTAAAGTTCCAACAATACTGATGCCACCAGTTTCGGAGTATACATTTAGCGGCAAGCCTGCCCGCCCTAAAATGTAAAGCAATGCAAAATAAGCCAGAAAGAATAATGCAGAGCCATAGCAAAGCCGGCTGAATGTATACCAAAAAGTCTTGCGTCCCCGTTGGGTGGCTGCCGCGACGGAGCGGTCGCCTTGCGCAATTGTTGCTGGCAAAATTGTGCCAAAATATGAAAGTATAAAACCGTATATTGGGGTTCCGATTACGATGCCAAATATGATGCCTATTCCGATTGCTGTGTCGCCCTTAATACCAAGCATAAACGGCAGCAGCATTAAGATAATTACAAGAATAAAAATGATAATACCGAACCCAAAACTCCTTATCATGAAACCTATAAAGGTGGTGTCGTTCGGCGATGTTTCCTTCCAATGTTTCAGCTTGCCAGAAATTATGGTTTGATGAATAAAAAATGCAGTCAAAATTTGCAGCATCGAAGATCCAATATTTGTTCCTGAACTTGAGCCGAGGATTGGAACAAGAAAATCCAAGATTACGAACCCAATTGCGATGAATATCATATTAAGGAAATTGGCCTTGTAAGCAGCCCATGCGGCTGGATACAAGCCAGCATTCAGAAAATCGTAACGCATCGTTTACTCCGGTTGTTTTGAAAGCCATTACAGGAAATAAGGGCGGCAGCAACCCTCATGGGTTGAATGGGCAAATATTTTTTGCGGGTCGCGGCATATTGGTGGCTCGTCGGGGAAACCTCGGCTATGCTGGTATGACTGAAAGGAAATATATGCGATTCACAGTGGCAATAGACGGCCCCGCCGCGGCGGGTAAAGGCACGATTGCGCGGCTTGTCGCGGCGGAATTCGGCTTTGCGCATCTGGATACGGGGCTGTTGTATCGCGCCGTCGGGCGCAAGGCGCTGGAGATAGGGCGGGGCGTAATTGACCCTGTTCAGGCTGCAAAAATCGCGGAGGCGCTGGCGGATACGGATATAAATCGCGATGATTTACGCACGGCGCGGGTGGCGCAGGCGGCCTCAAAGGTGGCGGTATTGCCCGATGTGCGCGCCGCATTGTTGCAATTCCAACGGGATTTTGCGCAGCGCAATGGCGGCGCCATTCTGGACGGGCGCGATATTGGCACGGTGATTTGCCCGCAGGCCGAGGTGAAGCTGTTTGTGACGGCATCAGACCAAGTGCGCGCCAATCGGCGGCTTGTGGAATTGCGGGTTGGCGCGCCGGAGTTGGCGTTGGAAACCGTGGCGCGAGACTTGAAACAACGTGATATTCGCGATGCCAGCCGTGACGCCGCACCGATGGTTGCGGCGGATGACGCGTTGGTGCTGGACACCACAGAAATGACAATTGAAGCCGCGGTTGCGGCGGCGATTACGGCAGTTAACAAGCGCTTATAATATGGCGTAAAACTAATCCTTTGGAGGAAAAATGCAGCAACGGAAAATTGGCAAAGACGGGCCGCTAAGTTCTGCGATCGGAATCGGTGCGATGTCCTTTTGTAATTTTTACGGGCCAACCGAAGTATCGGCAAGCCATGCAGTTCTGGACGCCGCCATGGCGCTTGGGGTTAGCCATATTGACACGTCAAATGTGTATGGATTTGGCGAGTCTGAGGACCGGATTGGGTCTTTTCTAAAATCTCGTGGACAGACTGCGCGCGAACATTTTAGCATTGCAACCAAAGCTGGCATAACCCGAAACGCGCAGGGTCGGTATTTTGATAATTCGGCGCGCCACCTTGAAGCAGAGCTGGACAAAAGCCTGCGGCGATTGGGGGTTGATTGTGTCGATTTGTTTTATGTGCACCGCCGCAATAAAGATGTCGAGATTGAAGAAGTAACCCAAAGCCTTGCTGATCTAGTAAAAAAAGGAAAAACACGCAGTATTGGATTTTCGGAGATTGCGCCTTCGTCTTTGCGACGCGCCCATAAAATCCATCCAATCGCGGCGGTTCAATCTGAATATTCACTGTGGACCCGTTCACCCGAGATGGGCCTTATCCAGACATGTGCAGAACTTGGTACAGCTTTAGTGGCGTTTTCGCCGGTTGGTCGAAGCATGTTAACCGACCACCCAATAAGCGATGCCAAGCTGGAAACCTTACCGTTTCTGGCTGGCAACCCACGATTTATGGCGCCTAATCGGGCGGCAAACCTCAGAATTACCGACCAGTTTCGTGCATTGGCGGCGGATATGAATGTGACCGCCGCCGCATTGGCGATTGCTTGGCTGTTACAAAGTGGAAATCATATTGTGCCCATTCCCGGCACCCGATCTGTGACCCATTTCAAAGAGCTTGTGCAAGGTGCGGATATTATGCTTTTGAGCGATGATCTAGCGGCCATCAATAAAATTTTGCCAATTGGCTGGGCGCATGGGGATCGGTATTCAGCGGATCAGTGGATTGGGCCTGAGCGGTATTGCTAGGGGCTGCTGCTCCTCTTGAGCTGCGCTCAATTCACCCTGCGGATATTTTTACAATTTGGACAGGTGAAAGCGCCGCATTTTATTCAAATGCGGTTCAAGTTGATGGCTTTTGGGATGCTGTGGTTTCGGTGAATACAGCGGTAGTGTTGGTGACATTGCGTCGGTTCGTGCCCACACGCCTATCATTGGGAGACGCGGTTTTCATTTATACTGATGGCTGGCCCTAAATTTGGCAGTGCCGTGTCAGTTCTGGATCTGCATGCCCGACGCAATATCACCGAGATATCAGGCAGGCTCAGTTATCGGGTATTTTAGTTAAATTGTGGTTAGGGGTGCGCGCGGGGGGTATGGTTGGGGTCATAGCGGCATCCGAATATCAAAAATGGCCAACGCTTTTCGGGCTAGGGTTGATAAATTATACAAGAGTAAGTAAGCCGTTAACGATTATTACTATCATATGGAATATATCAATGAAAAATATCGCCTTTTCAATAGTTGTTATTAGCATTCACGCAACCGCAGCCATTGCCGGAGGTGTAGAAACGCCGACACCGACAGCAACAGTAATCGCGCTACCTGCAGCAAGTTCGACGGACTGGAGCGGCCTGTATTTGGGAGCATTTGCGTCAACAGAGGCAGGTGTTTTTACTTATTTTCCCTCTGGAGATATGTTCGATTTGACCGGCAACATGGCGGGCGGGTTTGCTGGATACAATATCCAGCGTGGCAACCTTGTTTTTGGCGGTGAGGTAAATTACTCAGCCGGGACGGTCGCTTTGGAGACTTCTCCAACACTCGAGTATTCCAACCTTATCGATGTAAACGCGCGTATCGGTTATACCGTAGGTCGCGCATTGGTTTATGCCACTGTTGGCGGGTCATTTGGTGATTGGAATGAGGAGATAACCGACACAACTGGCATGTTTTCAGCGAGCGGGTTTAATTACGGTATCGGCGTAGACTTTATGGTAACTGAAAAGATTTTTGTGGGTGCTGCGTATATCAATCGTGAAATGAGCGGCAGTTTTGGGGCAATGTTCCCTGGCGAAAGTCTTGAAAATAACAACCAATCGCTTCGGGTTCGTGCCGGCATTCAGTTTTAGAAACCTGACCGTATCCAATATGCCCCGCCGACATGCATTACATTGGCGAGGTGTTCTTCAAACTCAGGTGATTTTTCGGACCGTAAGCCAATTTGCCTGTAAACCTGCGTAAACAAATATACGGGCTTTTGGGGTTGCGCTATAGGGCGGACAACCGCGCGATAGGGGCTTGTGTTACTTGGGGTTCGGGCGTATAGACACGCCGTCGATAAGGTGAAAACGCCAAGGACATACAGGGTCGGGTTTAATAACCTCGGCCCTTTGTTTGTTTTCAACTGATCGGCATTTGACAATCTGAAAGACCGGCGGAACCAACCGCTCGGCCCGTAAAAATATATATTAGGAGACTAACTTTATGGCTGCTAGCGCAACTATGGAAGACTTTG
>QIKS01000079.1 GCA_003233025.1 Hellea balneolensis
GTGATATTGTGTTGGCCATTGGCAACCCTTTCGGGGTGGGCCAGACGGTGACCAGCGGCATTGTCTCGGCCTTGGGGCGGACGCAAGTTTCTGATTTGGCCAATTTCATCCAAACCGACGCAGCCGTAAATCCGGGCAATTCAGGCGGCGCTTTGGTCGATATGGACGGACAATTGGTTGGGGTGAACACGGCTATTTTCTCGCGCTCTGGCGGTTCGAACGGTATCGGGTTTGCCATACCGGGCGAATTGGTGCGCCGGGCGGTGGACAGTGCGCTGAGCGAAGGGCGGATTACCCGCCCGTGGATTGGCGCGCGCACGGAAGGCGTTAATGCAGTGATGGCCGAAGCTTTGGGGCTTGACCGTCCGCACGGCGCGATAGTTGAGGAAATTTACAAAGACGGCCCGGCGGACAAAGCGGGGCTAAAACGCCGTGATGTTGTTTTGTCCATCGACGGCAGCGATATTTTTGATGATAGTGGTTTGCGGTTTAAACTGGCGACATTTGCGCCAGGCCATAAGGCAGAAATCAAGGTTTGGCGCGACGAGAAATTACGCACATTTACCGTGCGCGCCGATACGCCCAAGGAAATTCCGACTCGTAACAGACGCGAATTGGACGGGACCAATCCGTTTTCGGGCTTGTCGGTTGTCAATATGTCACCGGCATTGGCTGAGGAAATGGACTTTGACCCTTTTGCCACGGGTGTCGTGGTTTCCGCCTTGCAAAGGGGGACATTGTCGGCGCGCTACCGGTTTAGAACTGGCGATATCATATTGGAAATTATGGACACTGAAATCACCGGGACGGCGCAATTGCAAGACGTGCTTGATGAGCATGATAGTGCGCGAGCCTGGCAGTTGGTTTTGGACAGGCAAGGCCGCGTTGTTAAAACGACAATACGGTTTTAACTTCCCCCGATAAGCTTTAACGGCTAAAAACGGTTATGAGTACTCTTTTCACCGCTGGCGGTCTTGAACAAGACGCCCCGCGCCCGCTTGCTGACCGCTTGCGGCCAAAATCTTTGGCCGAAGTTGTTGGGCAAGATCATTTGCTGGGCGCGCGCGCACCTATTGGCCGCATGGTTGCGGCCGGGCGCATTGCCTCCATGATATTATGGGGGCCGCCCGGGGTTGGTAAAACCACCATTGCGCGGCTGATTGCAGAGCGGGCGGCGTTGGAATTTGTCCAGCTTTCAGCCGTGTTTTCGGGCGTTGCTGATTTGCGCAAAATTTTCGCAGATGCGAAAATGCGCAGAGAGGCCGGGCAGGGGACATTGCTGTTTGTTGATGAAATTCACCGCTTTAACCGTGCCCAGCAAGACGGATTTTTGCCCTATGTAGAAGAAGGTATTGTAACGCTCATCGGCGCGACAACGGAAAACCCATCCTTTGAACTGAACGGCGCGCTGCTTTCCCGTGCCCAGGTTTTTGTGCTCAAGCGTCTGGACGAAGCGGCATTGGACAAACTTTTGAGCCGGGCTGAAACCAGTATGGATCAAAAACTGCCCCTGACCTCGCAGGGTCGGGCAGGGTTAAGCGCAATGGCGGACGGTGACGGACGGTATTTGCTCAATCTGGCGGAGGAGATATTTGCGCTGTCGCTCAAAAAACCTCTGGGGGCAAAAGAGCTGGCCAAATATTTGCAAAAACGCAGTCCAGCTTATGATAAAAACAAGGAAGAGCATTACAATATTATTTCAGCCCTGCATAAATCCATCCGTGGTTCCGACCCGGACGCCGCACTTTATTGGCTGGCGCGGATGTTGGTGGGCGGCGAAGATCCGCTCTATATCGCCCGCAGGCTCATCCGCATGGCATCTGAGGATATCGGTCTGGCCGATCCTTTAGCCTTGATGATTGCCAATGAAGCTATGAATACATACCGTTTTTTAGGGTCCCCGGAAGGCGAATTGGCCATTGCACATGCGGTTGTCCATATGGCCACTGCGCCCAAATCCAATGCGGTTTATACGGCGTTTAAAGCGGCGATGGCGGCGGCGAAAAAAACCGGCTCTCTGACACCGCCTGCCCATATCCTCAACGCACCGACCCAGTTGATGAAAGATATCGGATATGGGAAAGGTTATAGCTATGACCCCGAAACCGAACTTGGATTTTCCGGGCAAAATTATTTCCCGGATGATATGCAACGCCAGCAGTTTTACGCTCCGAAAGGTGAAGGCCGTGAGCGCGATATTAAAGCGAGGCTTGAGCGCTGGGCAGCATTGCGGGGCGAGATTAACAAGACATAAGATGTCTCGTTAATCTGTCCGGGTTGGCACAAACGATCTTGCCATTTAATGTTCGTGTTCACCTTTGATAGGTGCTGATGACCAATGAATATGGGTGATGCGCCAACCTTGTTCGGTTGCGCGCAATACCATTGTCTCCATCATTTGTGAGTGGACGTTTTCACCTTTATAGCTCCCGTGTATTTGGGATTGGGAAATAACAATGGCCACATCCGTACCGACGATCACATCACGTTTTTTCAACGTGCTATCAATGGCGCCAATGAACGCCATATCGGCGGACATGTGATGGCTTGCATATTCATCAAAGGAACGCTCAGCTCCGCCGCCCTCGGCGATAACCACGTCGGCTGCGAACAAAGTGCGCAGGGCTTGGGCGTCACCGGTCTTCAAGGCCGCGCCAAATGCGTTGACAATGGCTTCGGGTGATCCGTCTTCTGCAATGGGGACGATGTTCGTAGGTGCGCTATCAGTGTCGTGATGACCATCGCTATTGTCATGTCCTTTGTCAGCGGCGGTGTCAGAGGCCGTATCAGAGGCCGCTGGTGCTTCGTCATGTCCGCCGTCCCCGTGGTCATGGTCGTGTCCGTCGCCGGTGACAACGGGCAGGCTTTTCACGCCCAGGCCGTAATTATAGACAATATGCCCACCCCACCATGCCGCTACGCTCAGGCCGAGCGCTGCGGCTGCCAACAGTGTTTTAAACAAGGTGTTTGCAGGTTTGCTGCGGGCCCGCCACCGCCAGGCGGCTAACAGAAGAATAGCAATTCCCGACGGCACAGCCCAATTGCGGTGGGTGGTCATGGCTGCGTGGGAGGGGCCGTCATGGGCGACGGAATAATAGGCTTGAAATCCGGCTGCGATTGTCGCCAAGATTGCCAATGCAGCGAAGGCCAGCATCCAGTCGGCTGCCGGACGCAAGCTTTCTTTGAAACGAGCAGCGAATGTAAAGCCCGACAACAAATAACATAACAAGGATGTTATACTGAGCGCATAGGCAAAATGGACGAGTATGGGATGGATGTTAGGTTCGATAAGTGATTGCATGATTAACTCCAGTTAGAACCAGGCCCGAAAGCCAAGAACGAAAACGATTTTGTCGGCGTCATTGCCAGCGGCTCTTGTTAAATTTGCCGTTTCTCCTAATGATCTTTGCCATTCAACCCCGACATAAGGGGCAAATTCGCGCTTGATTTCGTAGCGTAAGCGCAGACCTGCATCAAGACTAGTAAGTCCGGCACCAATGTCCAAATCAGAGATATCTTGCGCGGAAAATTCCAATTCGACACGTGGCTGCAAGATCAATTTTTGGGTCAGCAAAAATTCGTATTCCGCTTCTATCCGGGCGGTTAAATCACCGTCCGTGCTGAAGAAAGCGGCGGCGTCAATTTCAAACCAATAAGGCGCAATGCCTTGCAAACCAAGCACGGCATGGGTTCTGCCTTTGGGCTTAAGGTCGTAGCGAATACCGGCTTGGACATCCCAAAATGATGTGACCGCGCGCGACCACAAAGCTTGAATTTCAGCCTCCTCAAATTCGTCGTCTGCAAAGGAATAATCACCTTCAGTCTTGATGTAAAACTTGTTGATATCGCCGCCATACCAGCCTTCCAAATCCCAAACCAGCGTATCTTCACCGCCACCTTGAAACTCAAACCGGTCGGCTTTGAGCATATAGGTAGCTTGTCCGCCGTGGGAGGCTTGCAATTGATCACGCGAACGCGCCATGGCGTCAGCGCCCCAAATATCATCCGCCATTGACCAAGGAGGGGTCTCGGATTGCTCTTTCGTCTCTTGTGCAAATGCAGGGGCTGCGCTCAAAGCAAAGCCAACCGACATCATGATCAATTGCTTGATCGGCTTGGAAATGGAGATCATTTTCCGCCTCCATGTTTCATCGTGCTGTGGTCCATTTTCTCCATGACACCATGGTCCATTTCCGCCGTTTTTTTCTTCTTTGGCAGAACGCTTACGACCTGCATCATGCCGGCGTGCATGTGGTAGATGAGATGACAATGGAAGGCCCAGTCGCCCACATGATCCGCCGAGACATCAACAGATAATCGTTCGCCCGGTTTGACAATGACCGTATGTTTGCGCGGCATGTGATGGCTGTCACTGCCGCCCCCATAACTGTCATAGCCCGGGATAACCAAATCAAAAAACATGCCGTGTAGATGGATGGGATGGGGCATCATGGTGTCATTAATCAAGGTCAAACGAACCCGCTCGCCTTCGTAAAAGGCGATGGACTTTGTCACTTCGGAAAATTTTACACCGTCAAAAGACCACATATAACGTTCCATATTACTGGTCAAATGGACAACAACTTCACGTTCCGGTTTGCGCTTGTCAGGGTTTATCTCAAGGCTTCGCAACTGGCTATATCTGAGGGTGCGGTGGGGCATGTCTTCCAAACCAATCCCAGGCTCATCCAAACGGTTGGTTGGCAATGCAGCTACATTAACAACGCCGGGGCCGCGTTTAACCATGGCCTCGGTTGAGGCGAGCTGGATTGCGGGGCCGTGAGGGTCGGGTTTCATGACGCCGTGCCCCATTGCCGCGTGATCAATAGTATCTTTCTGTACTGGTTCATGCCCCATTGCCGCGTGATCAATAGTGTCTTTCTCCATAACGCCGTGGCCCATTGCCGCGTGATCTATACCGTCATCCGATTTAGGTTTTGGTGCGCCGTGATCCATCTCCCCGTGATCCATAGTTCCGTGATCCATGCCCATATCAACCATGCTGAGCGTGGGCACATAACGAAGCGCAGGTTCAGGCGCCCGCATGCCGGGACGCGGGCCTAATGTGGCAACCGCCTGCCCGGAACGATCAATAGATTCAGCAACAAACCCGTAGGCTTTGGCTTCGGTTGGCTGGACAATAACATCATAGGTTTCAGCAACGCCCATCTGAAATTCGTCAACTTCCAGGGGCTGCACATTCAAGCCGTCCGTACCGACAATCGTCATGGGCAGTCCGGGAATGCGTACATTAAACAAAGTCATGGCGGCGGCATTGATAATCCGCAAACGGACACGTTCGCCGGGGGTGAACACCATATTAAAATTGTCATCCGTGCTATGGCCGTTAATGATGTAAGTGTATGTTTTGCCGCCGACATCGGTGATATCACGCGGCGACATGCGCATACGGTTCCACATACCGCTCTCTGGCACATGCTCACCAACGGTCACATTGTTAAAATTAAGGCTCTCGGAATTTTTCTTCAACTTGGCAAATAAATGATGGGGATCGCTATAGGTCCAATCGCCTAAAATCAACACATATTCCCGGTCATAAGCAACCGGATCTGCGCCTTTGGGATCAATAATCATCGGGCCGTAATGCCCGAGCTGTTCTTGCAGGCCGGAATGAGAATGATACCAATAGGTACCGCTCTGGGGCACGGAATATTTATAAGTAAATGTCTC
>QIKS01000156.1 GCA_003233025.1 Hellea balneolensis
TTTTATGGATATATCACGCTCTATTTGTCTTATAACTTTTAGCGTCTTCCACCGCTTTCGCCTCGGGCTTATCAAGCTCGTCTTGGGCTTCATCCATCATATAAGGGTTGGTTGGCGAACGTTTTTTATAAACGCCGGGCGCCATTTGCTCCGTATCAAACCCGTAATTCACTTTATCCAATTTCTCAGAGCTGCCGAGCATAAGGTAACCATTGGTCGTGACAAGCTTGCTGAGCGCCCGGTGAATACTGACAAGTGCCGGGGGTGAAAATTGGGAAATTTTCCCCCGAAACATAGCGATTTGATATGTATCTAGATCCTTACTGTCTGCCAGTAAATTATGGTCTGTAAAGCGGACTTTGGCGCGCAGTTTTTCTTTAACCACCCAATCTTCACCGTCTTTATCGAAATACTCGATCAAATGACGAATGGGCAAACCCCGCTGGACTTCAAAATGGGTAAACCGCCCTTCCCTGGCCTGCTCCAACGCCCATGAAGGATAATCCACCCCGGTGATCTCCACCTCCATATCTGGAAAAGCATGGGCAAGCCGGTCTACCACAATAGCCGTGCTATAAACTTCCTGACCGCTGGAACATCCATATGATAAAATACGCAAGCGCCCACCCCGGTAGAGAGGGTGTAATATCGGCAATAATTTATCCCCGAGAATTTCAAAACTTTTGCGGTCATTAAAAAACTGGTTGGCCCGCTCCGTAAGGGCAGAAACAACATGAACAGCCAGGCGGGTTTGCCCGCGCGAGAACAATTCATCAACCATTTGATTTAAATCTTCAAAACCCTCTTTGCGCGCCAACGCTGACAGGCGGGTTTCAACCAGAAACTTATGATCTTCCCCCAGCTTGACACCGGCAAGCTCTAAGGTCAGGCGCTTAAGAGCCTGATAATAACTGCGTTCTAATGTAAATACATTGCTCATTCATACACTCTAAAGCAGTCCCACTTCGGAGAATTTTGATTGTAAAATATCGCTGTCAAACGGCTTCATAATGTATTCATCAGCGCCCGCGTCAATTGCTTCAGCGATTTTCATGGCATTGCGCTCCGCTGTACAAAAAACCACGACCGGTGCAGTCCCTCCCGGTTCCTCTCGCAAGGCTTTTAAAAAAGACAATCCGTCCATGACCGGCATATTCCAATCAAGTAAAATCGCATCCGGCATGGCGGCGCGGCATATTTCCATAGCCTCTCGGCCATCACCGGCCTCATTGGCGGTAAATTTTAAATCCTTCAATATGCGACTGGCCACCCGGCGGATCATTTTAGAATCATCAACGATTAAACATGTCTTGGCAAGCTTTCGCGACTCCTCGACCATCTCAACCTCCCTTCGCATAAACAAGGGCCGCTTCGTCTTGCCCCCGGTAATTTGCATCTTGATTGAGCGGTATTGACAACACAATATTTTGTACGCCATGATCCGTCTGACCTAAGGCGCTTTCATGAAACAGGATATCGCCTCCGGCTGCGTGCAAACTAGAAATGGCCGTGAAAAAATGTTTGTGATTGGCTTCGTCGCGCTCCAAAGCCCGCCCCGACCAATTGACGCTCACCTTTATCATATTTTGTAACGCCTGCCCCGTAACCGATATCTGGCTTGCGCTTGGCCTGGAAGCGGATATGCCTTGGGCGACAATATTTAGGCAAAGAATTTCCAAAAACTCTTGCACATGTTTCGCCAAAGACATCTCTAATGTATCAAAATCCGCCGCATAGGACAGCATAACTTTTTTGCCGCTATGGCGGGCTTCACTTAAGGTTAAATTGGTCACCGGGCGCATCAATGTATCAAATTTCACCGTTCTGCGCTCCCCGCCCGCCTCTGACGTTCTTGCCGTTCTTGCCGGTTTTATAGGCTGCATGAGGGTTTTTAAGGCTTGTTTTCGTCCCTTGTTTTTCACCAAAGACAATAAAGGCGATAAATTTTCCCGCGCTGATTGATGGGCTTGCTGCGCTGTGCGCAGATTAGCATCATTGCTGATACGTGCAGACACAGGGTTTGCTATATCTGGACTTTCGTCCCGCGCCTCACCTGCCAGCAAAACTTTAAACTCCGGGTCAATCTCGATAAGACCGTCGCTATAGCTCCCGATTAACCCGGCCAAACTTGCCAATCCCATTTGCAATGCGGCCTTATCATCGCCCGTGCGTGCCAAAATATCTTCACATAAAAGTGCCGACCTATAAACGCCGCGCGCCATGACGCCACTGGCAGAGCGCTTGACAGTATCCAGTGCCTGTCCCGTTTGCTTAAGTTGCGGCGGCGCCACAACCGTTTCGCACTCCACGTCCCAAATGCTTTGCAAAACCTGCATTTGGGCATAGGCCGTTATGACAAAATCTCTTTCAGATACATACATTGAGTGTAACGCGCTTTTCTAATCATGGTTAAAACAAGATAACCACCAAAGTCTGCGTGAAATTGGTTAAAACCGTTTAAAGAAATCCAGCCATTCAGCCAATTATTTAAAATGGCGGTGTTCTTATGAAGAAACGGGGATTTTGCAGACAAAACTAACCGTTTCGTCCTCAATACTGGCAGCAACACGCCCCCCGGCGTCGCGCGCAATCATGCCTGTGTAGAAAGGCTGGACATTGCGTCCGTCAAAACCGTCATCAGGCGCGCCGCCTGCAAGTGTTTTCACCACGGCTTCCTCCAACCTCGCCTTCGGCCCCGTGCATGTAATACTGAGAACAATATCGCCGTCTTGTTCACTGGCTTTAAAGACAATATCCCCGCCGCGCGGCACAGTCATAACCGCCAACATAGTCATATTAAGCAATAATCGCCCCGCTTGTTTTTCCAAACCGTCTTGAGAGATTTGCCAATCCAGCTCCGCTTTACCGTCGCCGTAAACATCAAAAATCAGCCGTTTAAGCTCACTCGTAGAGATAATACCCGGCGCCGAGCCACCGGCGCCAAAGGCCAGCCGCAAAAACACCAATTTTACATTGGCCTGGCGGGCGCTGAGCTTTATCAAATCCATTGCATCTTCATGCATGCCGACATTGTCTTCATCGTCGAGCACTTCCAACCCGGTATGCAGCGCCCCGACGGGATTGAGAATATCGTGGCAAATCCGTGCGCAGAGAAGCGCGGCCAAATCTGCCGCTGTGAGCTTTGTGATGGTTTCTAGAGACATGGTTAAGCCTTTGATTCGTGTGTGAAATCAAAGTAGCGCGAAATGCCTAAAATTGGAAAACAAATCCGCGTTATCCGCCGACAGTGCTCCAAGCCCCGCTTGCGTCCATGGTTTTTGTCCCCGCCAGCGCTTTAGCTGCAAGTTTTTCGCCCGAAAGGGCTGCCACAACTTCAACAGAAACATTTTGCTGGCGCGCCAATTTAGTATAGGCGGATTTTCTACGAATATTGATCTCATTTACTGCCGCCTGAATAGGGGCAGACAGTCCCGCGCCAACAACACCAAGATAGCCGTCAATACGCTCACCCACCAGACCGTCACGCTTGGCTTGATCTACAACCGTTTTGGCACTCGCCGTCTGTGCGCTCGCCGCAGGTGTCATAACAGGCGTCAACACGCCAACCAGCAATAAAGACAGAGCCATGGTCAGGGGGGCGACCATTATTGTTTTCATAAATGTCATAGCGCTCTCCTTAGCTAAAATATATCCGGATTATTCGACAGAAGGTCTTCAACATCCTTGTCAAGACGAACCCGGATTTCCTGGTCAATTTTAACATTAAGATTAATGACAATCGGCTTGTCAGAGGGAATAACCTCAATCTTATGGGTACATCCCGCCAAAGCCGTGCCAAACACCAGCACACCTGCGCTCATCACGCCTCTATATGTTTTTGTCAATTTCATAAACTCACTTTAACAAATCATAGGTGAACTTGGCATTAATAACCATATTATTCAATGTTCAGTTTAATTTTCTCTGTAAAGCTGTAAAATCCGCTCCAGGTTTTCCTGGCTACCGACAGAAGATTGCAAATTTCGCGCAATATTTACCAACTCCCCCTCAAATGTCATGTTAAATAGAAAGTTCTGGCCGGCAAGCACATCAGGATTATGACCTTCCACCACCAATTGCAGGATAATATCCCCGTCAAGCGGGCCATTAATCAGGGCGTTTAATTCCTTGTATTTAAAGTTTTCCAAGGCTTCAAACCCGAGACCTGCGCTTTCATTGCTCGCGGCCACGACATCCGTTCGGGGGGTTTTAAAACGGATGATGCCGCCATTTTCAACGAATAATTTACCGTGGTCGATCTCAACATTAACCCCTTCAATCATGGCCGGTAAATGCCCCGACATTTGCCCTGTGACCGAAAATTGTTCATTGCCAAGCCCGGCCATAATGCTCTGTAAACCCACGTTCATTACCTGCACGTCGACCCGGTTTGTCACCGCGCCGAACTGCCAAACCATCGGGGTGATGGAAATGCTGCCCGCCTCGTTCGGCCCGCCCACAACCGGCCAGACGGCCTCATCAATACGCACACCGCCCGGCACGATTTCAAACCGGACACGCCCGTCTTTCAACGGAAAACCCGGATCAAATCCCGACAAGGTAATTTCCTGAACGCCTTCGGTTTTGAGAGGGAAAATTGAGCTAAATTCCAAATCTGCATTGACGCCGAAGAACGGCCCCGCCAATGTTCCTACATCCAAATTCACCAAATTGGTGCGCCCGCGCGAGCGAAGCGGCTGACCGCCGCCAAATTCAAAATCGAACAGAGCCGAAACCTCACCGCGAACATCTGCCAGCTTACCGCGCAATGACGACACTAAATGCTGAGGCTGCAACCCGCTGGGACTGAAAACAATTTTCGGGATAGAAATCTGTGCATCACCAATGCCGTCACGAGATGTAAATGACAGGGAAATCGGCGTGCTTCTTGCGCCTGGCAGGCTGGTTGTCGCCGAACCTTCCACCAGCCCCTCTCGCAAATGTGCTGTCCCATGTATCGGCAAAACCGGGATGTCCGCACCGATGAATTGCACCGCACCGGACGTGTAACTCGCCTTAAAGTCATCGGGATTGCCTTGCAAGGTGAAGTGCATATTTCGGGCTTTAACATTATTGGTTTCGATTTGGGTCGACGGGCTTTCAAGGCTAAAAACAAAATCCGCATCAAGGCGGCGGACAATTTCCAAATCAATTTTCGAGGAAAATATCCGGGTTCCCGGAGCGGGAAAATCTTGCGATAAAACCTCCGTGTCTTGCACAGAAATTTGCCAGTTTTGCGGCTCTTGCGACAAATCAGCTCGCGCATTCATCAAAGCGGCGGATATATCCAAATTCTTATCTTTATCAGGGCTGATGATGTGCCCAGACAAAGCATTAAGCCGGGCGTGCAGCAAGCGCTGTTTTTGCCGTCTGCGGTAAAATTCCCGCCCGTCAGAAAGGTTAAATTTAAGCTGTCGCCCCTGCCACCCACTGGCACTGGTAAATTCTTCAATCTTTATGGCCCGGCGGGGGGCAAAGCTCATGGTCACATCATCATCCCGTAAAACCATGTCCAAAACACCAGCCGCGTCAAGCCCACTGGCCCGCCCGCCCGGCAGCGCGCCGCTATAGCCAATCCGCCCCTCCAACCGCAATTGACGCTGCCCATCTTGGGTGTCATAGCCCATATGGGCGTTAAATTTTGCCAGCGAAAACGGTGGCTC
>QIKS01000155.1 GCA_003233025.1 Hellea balneolensis
GCGTTTGAATTTGCTGCGCAGCGGCGACCATTTCTGTTTGCGCCTGTAGCCGCGCCTGATCGGTGATGGGTTTGGCAAAGAAGAAGTAATAGGCCCCTAAAATAAGGCCTGACAGCACCATTGCGGTGATAAATCGTTTTTGGTCGTCCATGGTTTTGCCTTACATGATTTGGTTTTTCGTCTTATACGCAATTATTGCAGGCTTTCCAGCGCTTTCTCGACATCTTTTAACAAGTGCGCCCATTTGGCTTTGGCCGTGGAATTTCGGGCGATGAAGACATAATCATGTCCGGGTTTGCCGCCTATGGGCAACAAGGCTTGCGCACAGGCGCGCAAGCGTTCTTTTCGTTGCTGTAAAGCCGACATGAACGTTTTCATTGCGCTCGGTATTTTCGCGCATTTGTATAATTACATTATATTTGGCAGCGTAAGCGCCGAGGTTTTTACCGGATTTGGCCCTTTGGGCGACAAACAAAAACTCGGCCCGCTTTTTCAAACGCCCGAGTTTTTTCGTAGATATTGTCATGGCTTTAGTCGTTATGCAGACAGAACCTTACGGCCTTTGGCCCGGCGACGGGCGAGAATGAGACGGCCTGATTTGCTGGCCATGCGTGAACGAAAGCCGTGCCGGCGTTTGCGAACAATCTCTGAGGGTTGAAAAGTACGTTTCATTATCGGTCTCCAGCGCGTTTATATATGCGCATAAATATTCAAGATGGGCACTTAATCAGCCATGCTTAATAAGTCAAGCGACAAGTGTGATTTATCCGCTAAATTTCTGCCAGGTAAAGCTCCGCTAATTTGACGATTGGCGCACGGCTTTGTGAACAGTTTTGAACAGTAAAAATAAAAGGGGCTGTTATGAGGGGTAAGAAATTTGAGAGAGATGTAAAGAAATAAGAACACCTTCTTGCCAGTGAAGCGGCACCCACTCCCCCCTCTCTGTGGGCACCGCTTCGATTGGCAAGCATCGGTCTGTCCCGTTAAGCCTTAGCATATGTATTTTCATAGGCACCGCCTTGACGGGGCAGGCCAAGGTTTGCTTTAAGTCTTTAACGTCTCTAAGAACACAAATATAGCAGATGAAAAATATAGGAAGACATAATGAGCTTGGATAAAAATACAGATGCGGCGGTGCAGAGCGCGCCAAAATCAAAGATAAAGCGGTTTTTGCCGGTGGCTGTAATAGCGTTGGCTTTTGGCGCTTTTATTGCGCTGGGCGGGCCTAAATATATAAATCTTGAGGCTTTGCGGGACAATCAAGACGCGCTTACAGCCTTCGTTTCCAATAACTTTATTATCGCCATTCTCGGTTTTATCGCTCTTTACGGGGTATTGGTTGCCATATCAGTTCCAGGTGCCAGTTTCCTCAGTATTTTTGGCGGATTTTTATTCGGCACGGTGGCTGGCGCATTTTCCGTTGTTGTCGGCGCGACTTTAGGCGCGACAGGTTTGTTCCTCGCGGCACGTTCGGCATTTGGCGAAGGTTTGGCCGCCAAAGTCGGCCCGTCTATGCAAAAATTTGAGAAGGGCTTGCAGGAGAACGAAATTTCTTATTTGTTTATCCTGCGCCTGGTGCCGTTATTTCCCTTCTTCGTGGTCAATATTGTTCCGGCTCTGTTTAAGGTGAAATTGCGCAATTATGTTGTGACCACCTTCTTTGGCATTATGCCGGGCAGCTTTGTTTATGTCAGCGTCGGTAACGGAATTGGCGATGCTTTGCGGGCGGGCGAAGATGTGCCCCTGGTCGGGCTGATGACACGTCCGGCGGTGATATTGCCAATCGTTGGTCTTATTTTACTATCGCTTATCCCTGTGGCCTATAAAAAATTCAGCAAACGCAATCAGAAAGCTTAGAGGCGGTTATGACCAAACAACATTATGATGTAGATTTATGTATTATTGGCGCCGGCGCGGGTGGCTTGTCCATCGCCGCAGGCGCAGCCCAACTTGGCCGTTCGGTTGTTCTTTATGAAGTCGGGGAAATGGGCGGAGATTGCTTAAACCATGGCTGCATCCCTTCCAAAGCCTTGATTGCGGCGGGCAAACATGCCCATGCTTTCTCAACCGGCGCAGAATTTGGTATTGCGCCAAAACTGGCCAAGGCCAATTTTGGCAAAGTAAAATCCCATATTGCTGGCGTTATCGAAACCATCGCTCCTGTGGATAGCCAAGAACGATTTGAAGGCCTGGGCTGCACGGTTATTCGCGAGCACGCAAAATTTATCGACGACAGAACCGTTGGTTCAGAAACAACCACCACCCGCGCCAAGCGGATTATTATCGCCACGGGCAGCCGGGCCTCCGCCCCGCCCATCCCTGGATTGGCCGATACGCCCTATCTCACCAATGAAGAAATTTTTACGGTCGATAAACAGCCAGAACATTTGCTCATTATCGGTTCCGGCCCCATTGGCCTGGAGCTGGGCCAGGCTTTTGTTCGTCTGGGCTCCAAAGTTGATATTATTGATATTGCGCCGCCCTTGCCCCGCAATGACCCGGCCCATGTCAAAAGCCTGCTCGACGCCTTGCGGGCTGAAGGCGTTGTCTTTCATGCTCCGGTCAACACCAAAAAAATCCGCAAAACCAAAACCGGTGTTGCCATTGATTTGGAAGGCGGCAAGGTTTTGCGCGGCAGCCATATTTTGGTTGCGGCTGGCCGGCGTCCGGTAACGGACGGGTTAAACCTTGAAGCCGCCGGGATTAAAACCGACAGGGGCGGTGTGGTCACCGATAAAACTTTGCGTACATCCAACAAGCGGGTTTATGCTGTGGGCGATGTTTCCGGGCGCGGCGGCTTGACCCATGCGGCGGGCTATCACGCCGGTATTATCATTAAAAATTTCTATTTTGTACCGTTCTTTAAAGCAAGCGCCGAGACGGGCAATATGCCCGCCGTGATTTACACCGCACCGGAGCTGGCCAATATCGGCCTGAGCGAAGCGCGGGCACGGGAGAAATATTCAGATATCAAAACCGTCCATTGGGATTTCGAAGAAAATGACCGCGCCATTGCCGAACGTTCGACCACGGGCGGAGTGCGTTTGGTTGCTCGTAAAAACGGCAAAATCCTCGGCGCCTCTATTGTCGGCGAAGGGGCGGGGGATTTGATCCAGATCGTTGGTTTGGCGATGGTAAATAACTTAAAAATCATCGGCCTGACCAAATTGATCTCACCCTATCCCAGCCGCGGTGAAGCGGTAAAACGGGCAGCCTCATCTTGGTACACGCAAGCCGTCTTTAGTGACAAATCGAAAAAATTGGCCGGGCTTATGGCTAGATTTCATTAAAAAATCACGTTAAGACGGTTTATGTTTACGCGCAAATTATCCGGCAAGCTTTTACTGATCACCATGGCTTTTGTCATGGTGGCGGAAGCGCTGATTTTTATCCCGTCTGCGGCGATGTTTCGCCAAAGCTGGCTGCAAGAGCGCGCCGTTTCGGCTGGCTTGTTAACTTTGGCCATCGAAGGTGTACCCAATTTTAGCGGCGGGGAAATGTTGTCTGAACAATTTATGAAAGACACCAGCGTTTCTATGGTGGCGCAAAAACGTGCCGGCATGAGCCAGCTTATTTTGGGAATGCCGCCGATCAGCACAGACATTATTGTTGTTGATCTGCGCAAAACGCGCCGCTTGCCTTTGTTTCGCGATACCTTTCGTGATTTTTTCTCTGGTGACGGCGGGTATATTCGTATTTTATCAGACCCGACCGTAAGCGGGGTTGATGCTTTGGAAGTTTTGGTGCCGCGCCGGGCTTTGCAAATGGCTTTGCAGGATTATTGCCAGCGTGTATTGCTGTGGTCTTTGTTTATTTCTTTGCTCACCGGAATAATGGTTTACGCCGCCTTGTCTTCTATAATTGTCCGCCCGGTCGAAAAACTGGTCAAGGGTGTGTCGGTTTTTCGTGCCGATCCGCGCAAACGGCCAGGGCCGAGCCGCCTCAGTACACGCCGGGACGAAATTGGGCAGTTGGAGCGTGAATTTGTTGATATGAAATTAGGCGTGAGGCAGGCTTTTGTCCAACAGGAACGATTGGCTACTTTGGGTATGGCGATGGCCAAGATCAACCATGATCTGCGCAATGTACTGACCTCAACCCAGCTTATCTCCGACCGGCTGGCCGCGGATAAGGACAAGCGGATAAGCAGCATGGGCGAGCGCTTGGTGCGGGCGGTGGGGCGCGGCGTGAAATTGTGTGAAGCGACGCTGAAATTTTCTCAAAGCGTGGAAGAACGGCCCG
Organism: Hellea balneolensis; assembly: GCA_003233025.1. Taxonomy (GTDB): domain Bacteria; phylum Pseudomonadota; class Alphaproteobacteria; order Caulobacterales; family Maricaulaceae; genus Robiginitomaculum_A; species Robiginitomaculum_A balneolensis_A. The sequence continues at coordinate 4,243 of QIKS01000155.1, forward strand.
AGCCACGCAAGCTGCAATTGGCCACATTGGTCGGGGAAGCGGCCGGGGACGCCATGGTCGAAACGGGTGTCGAAACGGGCAGGGTGTCATTTACCAATCATATTGCGCGCACGACAAAAATTACAGCCGACCCTGACCACACCTACCGGATTTTCTACAATCTATTTAGCAATGCCGTCCAAGCCATGCAAGGCAGTCCCCAGAAAAATTTGAGCGTCAAAGCGCAGATCATTGATAATAAAGTGTCTGTGCGCATTATCGATACCGGGCCAGGCCTGCCCAAGAAAGCACAAGACAATCTGTTTAAAGCTTTTACCTCTGCGGCTAAAGGCGGGACGGGTTTGGGCTTGACCATAGCCCGCGAACTGGCCCGCGCCCAAGGTGGTAATTTAATGTTGGAAAGCACGTCTGACGCAGGCGCCGTCTTTGTGGTCAATTTGCCCTTGGCGGGGAAGAAAGCTTAAACCCGTAACCGGTCAAGTACACCTTGTAAAATATAACTGGCCGCTAATTTATCGACGACCTCGGCCCGGCGTGCCCGGCTGACATCGGCTTCCAGCAAGGTTCGGGTGACGGCAGCGGTGGACAGGCGTTCATCCCACAAGAAAATGGGCACATCGCGGATGGCCATTAAATTGGTCGTAAAATCACGCACGGATTGACAGCGCCCGCTTTCGCTGCCGTCCATATTTAGGGGATAGCCGATAATCATGGCGCTGCATTGATGCTCATCGTAATGGGCAAAAATTTGGGCGGCGTCCGGGGTGAATTTCTTGCGGCGGATGGTGGTGAGCGGGCTGGCGATCAGGCGGGTGATGTCGCTGAGGGCAAGCCCAAAGGTCTTGCTGCCGGGATCAATGCCGAGCAGGGCGCCGCTGGAGGATTTTAAATCTGGCAACTCAATAAGAGACATGGCTAATCATTTTTTGGGTTGATGCCGGTATATTTTTCTTTTGAATATAGCCGCAACTCCTCTGCCTGTTTTGCCGCATTATCCCCCGGTTCCACTAATCTATCAAGATGTAAGGTTTTCGTGCGGCTATCTGCTCCCATAATAAAAATCGGCACATTGGCGGTGCGGGCAATGCGTACAAAACCCGACTTCCACGACGAGACGGGTTTGCGTGTGCCTTCCGGCAAGATGGCCAACCAAAATTTTTCATTGTCGCGAAAAGATTTTATAGTTTGCGCGACGACTTGTTTGGGACTTGAGCGGTCAAGAGGAACGCCGCCAAGGGCGATCATCAAAGATTTGAGCGGGAAAACAAAAGCTTCTTTTTTCATCATGAAATTCATTTTAACGCCTAAGGACAAAATTGTGCCAATGGCTAAAAACAAATCCCAATTGGATGTATGGGGCGATGCGATAATAATCATTTTATTATGGTTTGGATATTTTCCCTCGATTTTATACCCCATCATTTTCATGATAATGCGCCCAATCAAGCGCGTAAATCCATTGCCCAGCCGCGGCGCATTTTTTGGAAGGTGGTTTTCTGGCTTTATCGCAGACATATTTTAAAATCCCTTTGCTTTCAGGAATTTGGCAATTTCTTTAAGGGCGTCATTGGCTTCTTTGAGGTGTTGCTCAAAGGC
>QIKS01000014.1 GCA_003233025.1 Hellea balneolensis
GCTCATACACGCTGACATGGATGCGCGATTTGGTCCATTTGCACGCATTATCGAGCAAATTACCTGCCATTTCTTCAAGGTCGTTTTTCTCGCCGCGAAATTCATGTTCGGCGTCCAGGTCAATTTGAACATCCAAGTCCTTAGCCGAATAAATGCGCTGCAAAGTCCGTGATAAACTGGACAATGTTGAAAGTATCGATGTCTTTACGCCAATACTTTGCCCCCGCGCCACGGCGCGAGCACGGCGCAAATGATGGTCAACCTGTTTGGACATAATTTCTGATTGATGTTTAACGGTGGCTGCCAATTTGGATTTCCGGCCGTCTGATTCTCCCAGCAAAACCGCCAAGGGCGTCTTTAGGGCATGGGCGAGATTACCAACATGGGTGCGCGCCTGTTCCACAACATTGCGGTTATGCCCAATTAGGGAATTTAGCTCATCTGCCAATGGTTTTATTTCACGGGGATAATCCCCTTCAATTTCCCCCGCCCGGCCGGCCCGTACATCCGCCAACCGGTCGCGCAGATCAAACAAGGGCCGCAGCCCCATCCGCACCTGCATGAAAATGGCAGCAATCAGGCCAAGGGCCAAAATCGACATCAACCCCAAAGCAATTAACGAAAATTGTCGCACGGCCCGCGCAGCCGATCGGCGGTCTGCCGCCGCGACAATGACAACTGGTTTATCGTCCATAGACGGGAAAATAACCGATTGCGCCGCCAGCCTTAAAAGCTCCCCGTCCGGGCCAATGGACACCGAGCGCACAACGTCGCCAATGCGCGATTTTATTTCCCTAGCATCTTTTACCGGCAAAACCAATGTGGCGCCGTACAGAGACGGCGACCCCATGAGCGTGTCTAATCGCCCGTCATCATTTAGCTCTCCGATCAACCAATAGCGCCCCGAAAGCGCCAATTGATAACGGGGATCAATCGGTTCGCTGGAGAGCATAATTCCGCCCCCCTCGCCGGGTTCGTTTTCAACCGACGCGACCAAAGCCTGGATGGTATTGACCAAAGGATCATCAAAAATCCGGTAGGTAGAAACCCGGTAAAACCAGATGAGCGAAAAAGCAGTGAGCAATAAAACCGGCACAGCCCACAAGCTTGAAATCCGCACCAGGCGCAAAACAAGGGATCGTTCCTGTTCCCCGCGCTCAACATTGCCCGAGCCGCTCAAAATTAAGCTTTGCCGCTGTCGGCTTTATTGTCTGCGGCCGGATCAACCAGCCGGTAGCCAAGCCCCCTGACCGTTTCAATCCGCTCAACTCCGATTTTGCGGCGCAAGCGACCAACAAACACTTCAATTGTATTGGAATCGCGGTCAAAATCCTGATCGTAAATATGCTCGACAAGTTCTGTGCGCGAAATCACCTTGCCCACATGCATGGCCATATAAGATAACAAGCGAAATTCGTGTGAGGTTAAACGGATCGGCGTGCCGTCAACAAAGGCGCGGGCAGACCTGCTATCGACCATCAAATCGCCAATGTCTATTGTGTCGGTCGTATGTCCAGCGGCGCGGCGCACAAGGGCGCGCAGGCGGGCCAAAAGTTCTTCGGTGTGGAAAGGTTTGGTCAGATAATCATCCGCGCCTGCGTCAAATCCGGCAACTTTCTCACTCCACTGATCGCGGGCGGTTAAAATCAGAACCGGGAATGTTTTGCCGTCAGCGCGCCATTTTTGCAAAATACTAATACCGTCAATGACCGGCAGGCCCAAATCCAAAACAACCGCGTCATAAGGCTCCGTATCGCCCAAAAAATGCCCTTCCTCCCCGTCATTGGCCGTGTCAACGGCGTAGCCGGCATCTTTTAGGGCCGTGGATAGCTGTCGGGCCAAATCCGGATCATCTTCGACAATAAGAATACGCATAATATAATCCCCTAAACTCAAGAATTGTTCGAGAGGCTAATTTCTCACTCGTCCGGTACGCGCGTCAACAGAAACATCAACAATTCGTCCATTTTTTTGCTGGAGACGAACCCGATAAGCATTACCGACCACCTTAATATTAACAAATTTCGCACCAGGATAACGGCGCTGCGCAGCGGATTTCGCCTGGCTGGCAGAAATACGGCTCTCCGCCTTACGCTGAGCATAATGGCGAATTTCCGGGCCTGCAGGCTTGGCAATTGACGCCTCCATCCGCACAGATTTCTCCGGTTGCAGATTTGGGACGGCCACAGCCGCCGCATTGCTGGTAAACAGCAGTCCTGCGGTGAGAATAAATCCCACCATGATGGTGCGTATCACATTCATAATGAGGGCTATATAAGCCAAGGCGCGTGAATGCAAACTGAATAGCGTATTCAGATTGGGCATAAGGCTTGTTAATTTTAGGGTTTTGTTTGAAACGTGATTGGGGAGTAGCTCACTGGTCAAATAATTTTGACTTGGAACTTTGGTGTGATAATGATGCCCAATGGCGAAAAATAGCAAAAATACACAACACCCCCACCACCTAAAATCCCGACTAGCCGAGGTTCGCAACCTTATACTGACCTTAGCAAAAATGACAAATGATGTCGGCGAGATCGAAGAAAGTTTAAAATGGGGTCAAAAAAGCTTTGTGCCAAAACCCAAAAATGGACGCCCAAAATCAGGAACCCCGATCCGTATAGACGGCGATGAAGCGACAAATACGTACTCACTTTACGTGCCTTGCTCAACACACATAATCTCCGATTTTCGTGAAATTCATCCAGATATATTTGCCTATCACGGCAACCGAGAAATTCGCCTGAGCCTTGATGCGCCTTTACCCAAGGTCGAGCTTGGTCTTTTTATTACAGCGGCACTCACTTATTATTTGCCCTCTTAGGCAATTAAAGTTTAATCCCCAACCTTGGATTGTCCTGATCATCTGCTGATTTTATGCAAACCTGCAAATCTTCGTCAATAATATCCGGCAATTGAATGAGAATACGCAGCAATAAATCGCCTTCTTTTGCGGTTTTACTGCGTACTCCCTTACCTTTGAGCCGCAAAATTTTGCCTGAACTTGTCCCCGGCGCAATTTTCAAACTTAGCTTTCCGTGCGGCGTTGGCACATCTATTTTTGCGCCCAATACGGCTTCTTTAAGCGTGACCGGTAAATCCAGCCGCAAGTTTTGCCCTTCGCGCTTTAAATATTTGTGGCTCGCTACTTTAATGGTGATTTTCGCGTCGCCCGGCGGGCCGTTATGGGCGCCCGGCTCGCCTTTACCCCGCAAGCGCAAGAGACTACCGTCCGCCGTGCCCATGGGGATATTGATCTTGAGAGATTTGCCGTTGGCCAACCGCACTTGCTTGATCACCCCCCGGACAGCGTCAGGCAGGCTTATCTTTAAATGATAGCCAATATCAGCCCCCTTTTGCGGCGCCATTTGTGCGCGGCCAAAAGAGTGCGCATTTTGTTGCCCGCCCATTTGCATGCCAAAGAGCGACGAGAACAAATCGTTCATACCCATGCCGTCTTGCGGCCCATGCCCCTGGGATGCACCTCGATACCCACCGCCAAATGGATTTTTTTGATTGCCCGACGCATCGACACGGCCACTATCATATTGTGCGCGCAATTTCTTATCGGACAACAAAGAATAAGCCGCAGACATTTCTTTAAATCTCTCCGCCGCCTTGGCATCGTCGGGCTTGACATCGGGGTGTAATTTCTTCGCCAAAGCACGGTAAGCCTTGCTGATTTCCGCCTCGCTTGCACCACGTTTTACGCCCAGTAATTTATAAGGGTCTTTCGCCACCAATATCTCCTTCCCCCCTATGTAAGGCGCACAGCGCAAATCACAAGTGGGGGAAGGAAGATTGAACCTCGGTTACAAAACCACGCTTATCTGCCCCCCTTCCCCTCTCCCAAAGCTTTGGGATATCTGGAAAATGGAAATAGTGATATTGGTTAGGGGTTCTCCGGCGGCCAGTTCCAGCTCTGACACAGAAATTTGCAGGCTTGGCACGGCGGCTTCTATCGTGAGAAACACACCAGACGGGCCGAGAAAATCAATTTCGTAACGCTCAAAAGCTTCACCGAGCGGGACATCGAGAGACGCCCAATCATCACCGCCAATGCGGGTGCGGCGGATCCAGTTTATGGCAATATCGCCGTCGATCACACCCGCCTTGATGTGGACGGGTGAGAGAGGGCGTAAATGACCGGCTTGATAATTCAGCGGCAAAAGCAGGCTTTGCGCCCGGCCATTTGTTTGCACATCCAAGGTGATATCACTGCCGCGCAATGCCAAATCAACCGGCAGATTGCGCCACCCTGCTGCCAAAGAAACAATTTGGGCGCCAGACGGCACAGGGGCGCCTAAAACCCGGTCTGTCCCGTGCAAGCCGCGCAACAAATGCGAAATGCGGTAAACATTGGGCGCGATTAATTCGGCGTTTTGGCACTGTAAAATCTCCCACCCCAAAGGCGTCTCGACGGCTAGTAAATTGCCGCCGCTCAAAACATCAAGTGTTGACAAATTGGCAAGAGAGACACCGGGCAAGAATATTTGCACCGCAGTAGCATTGTCAAAACGGCCAACCGGGCCGGCGGGTAAATCCTCAAGCAAAGCGCCAACCGCTACGGGCTGGGTCAGGACGGCTTCATTGCCGCTTGGGCTTTGTACTTGAGTGCTAACCCACGGCGTCAAGACAACCCCGACAAGGGGGCCGTTGCGTGCGCCCTGGCCGCCAAAATCAGCAATATCGAGAGCAAATGCATCTGGCGCAGAGATCCATATGGGTTGGTTATCCGACCCCGGCTCATTGCCGCTTTGCACAAATTCTCCGGTATTGCTAACAATCCGGCGCGCTTGCGCTAATCTGCGGCCCAGCCCGTCCAGATCGGTGATTTGCCATAAGGCTTCGCTGTCGCCGAGCCGAATAATATCGCCGATTTCCAGGTTTAAATTTAGAGGTGGCACGGCAAATTCAACCCCCTCTCGCGCGCTCAAAGCCCGTTCAAGAATGGACGTGGCCATAAATCTCGCATGGGCAGTATCTAAGACTAAAGGTGCTTGCACATCGAGAATATGGACGGTCTCGGCCAACAAATCGCGGGCATAAACCGAAGCCCCCTGATAGTCATGGGCTTGATCAATGAAGCTAATGCGCACATCTTTGATACGCGATTGGATATTATCGCGCCGAACCGTCAACCGCGCCGCACCCTGTTCGTCGACCAAATTTTCCAGCTCAAGAACGGCGCTAAAGCTCGTCCCTTTGGTGACAAATGATAAATGCTCCGCCCGCTCAATCAAATCAAAGCCGTAAACCTGGCTTAGGGGGGAAATAGCGCCACGAGCGCTCATGGGACGATCAAGAATATAGCCACTGACAATACCGAACAAGCGCGTAACATCAACGGGGTCGTCGCTAACTTGACGGGCAATATCATTAACCACATCGGCCAAAGGAACCAGGCCGGTTCGGCCATTGAGCCAATGCCCGCGCCGCCAATTATCACCGTCCGACCAAATTTCCAACCGGGTGGGAAAATCCGGATAAGGCCGTGCGTCCCAACACCAGATATGGGTGTTGTCCACATCAACCATAGGCCCATCGTAAATACCTGATGTCGGGTTGTTTCCGGCAGACACCGACCAATAGGACAAGAAGGCTTCAAGATATTGACGCTG
>QIKS01000216.1 GCA_003233025.1 Hellea balneolensis
CGACCATATGCAAAAACAAGCGGCCATTATCCAAAAACAGGGCCGCAAGCTGTTGATTTATCCCGAAGGACATCTCTCCCAAATCGGCACACGGCACCGCTACCGCAAGGGTATTTATTTTATGTATAAAGATTTCGCTTGCCCGGTTGTGCCCGTCGCCACCAATCTTGGCCAGCGCTGGAACCAAAATGACTGGACAAAACACCCAGGCCCGGCGCAAGTTGAATTTTTAAAACCAATCATGCCCGGACTGGACAAAGACACATTTATGGTACAACTTGAAACCGCCATTGAAACCCGTTCCCGCGAGCTGCTGGATCTGGATAATTTGGGGGCTTTAAACCCGGACGATATCGGGAAATTACGAGAAAACAAAACCGCGCAGGAAAAACGCCAAGAACGCGAATTACAAGAGCGCGAATTAAATTAAGGGGGGTCGCTCATGAGCGCCAAATACGCCGCAACACTGCTCACCAGTCGCCGGTTCTTGCCGTTATTTATTGCCCAACTTGCCGGCGCATTTAACGACCAGTTTTTAAAACTTGCCCTGATCGCTATGGTCACGTGGGGGGGACTTAAAATGTTTGGTTGGGAAGCGCAGGTTATTACCCCCGTGGCCGGATCAATCTTTACCGGGTTTTTCTTTGTCTTTTCGGCCATGGCCGGGCAGGTCGCCGATAAATTTGACAAGGCCACCGTTTTGTTGCGGATAAAACAGGCGGAGGTGTTTATTATGGCACTGGCGGCTATAGGGCTATTTTTTGGCAGCGCGGTTTTGTTGCTGTTGACCATTGCTTTGATGGGCGCACAGTCCGCGTTTTTCTCGCCGACCCGCAATGCGGTGTTGCCACAATGGCTGTCGGACAAAGAGCTGGTCACCGGCAATGCCTTGATGCGCGGCTTTGTTTCTGTATCCATATTACTCGGTCAGGCACTGGGGTTGTTTTTGGTGCTGCGGGCAGGCGGGCCACAAATGGTGGCGGGAATATTGCTGGTTTTGGCCGTCATTGGCTGGCTGGCTATCCGCAAAGCGCCGCCGGCACCGGCCGCAGACCCCAATATTAAAATTGATTACACACTGGTTGTCCAGATTGTAAAAACAATGCTATTTGCGCTAAAACGCCCTGCCGTTTTGCGGCCTATGCTCGGTATTGCCTGGTATTATTGGCTCAGTGCAGCGGTGCTTATTTTGATGCCGGCCTTTATTAGCAGGGTTTTGCACTATGATCAGGGCGTGATGATTGCCGTCATGGTTTTATTTACCGTCGGCGCGCTGGTTGGCGCTTTAAGCTGTGCGGTGCTGGCCAAAAAGGGGGAGGCGATATGGCTGAGCGCAATGGGCGCCTTTGGCATTGCTGCCTTTACGCTGGATCTGTTCTTCCAGGGACAAAATGTTGCGCCGATCATTTTTGGGGGCTATATCCCCGCCGCAGATGGCAACCCGGCCGTGCTCGGTACATTTGCAGATTTTTCCAGCACGCAAGGCGCGCTGCGGTTTATGATTTCGCTATTTGGCGCCGCATTTAGCTCGGCACTATTTGTTGTGCCCTTAGACGCCATGGCCCAACGCCGCGCCGAACCGCTCTACCGGGCCCGCCTTCTGGCCGCTGGTGCTTTGTTGTTAAATTTATCCACCACTTTGTCGCAATTGATGATTGCCGGCATGGGCTGGTTTTCCGTACCCATGCATTTCGCCTATCTGCAAATCGCCGGGTTCAGCTTCCTCATTGCCCTTTATGCATTACACCGCGCGCGGACAACAGCAAAAGCCGCCGCCTAAATATGCGCGGTTATTTTGGCATTGGCGTCGAAGGTATTTCCAAGGCGGCCAATTTAGGCGCGGTCATGCGTACCGCCCATGCCTTTGGAGCCAGTTTTGTCTATACGCTTGGCGCCCATCACAAAGCCTTGCAGATCAACAAAACCGATACGTCGCGCGCCCAGTCACACCTGCCATTTTATCAATGGGAGACCCCGGCTGATATGCGTCTGCCCCTGGCCTGCCCTCTGGTCGGCGTCGAGCTGTGCGAACAGGCGGTTGATCTGCCAAGCTTTCGCCATCCCTTGGCATGTGCTTATATCCTTGGCCCCGAACAAGGTTCACTGTCGGGCGAAGTGCAAGACATGTGCAGTCATATTGTCAAAATCCCGACAAAGTTTTGCATCAATGTCAGCCTTGCCGCCGCCCTCACCCTCTATGACCGCACGTTGTCTCTGGGCGGTTATCCGCCGCGGCCGCTCATGCCCGGCGGGCCTGATTTGGCGGCTAGGGAAAACTGGAAGGCCATCAAAAAACGCGCCAACTGATAAATCTTGTTTTTTTAACCAGGCTTTAACGCTAAACCGTCTTAATAGAGTTTTAACGGACGGAACGACGCCATGAAGATTTTATATATTCCTGTATTGACCATTTTTTTGGCATTCGGCGTTGCGCCCGCTCAGGGCGAAGTGGCGGCAAAGCTGGAAGGCGTATTTACCGACTGGTCGGTCTATAGCAAATCCTTGAGCGGCGAAAAAATCTGCTATGTGTTGACCAAGCCCACGTCCAAAACCCCGTCCAGCGTCAATCACGGCGATATTTATTTCATGGTGGCCAATTGGCAATCCGGCGCTGCCAAAGAACAGCCCAGCCTGCTGACCGGCTATACCCTAAAAGCCCAAATCCCGCCAACCGCCCGTGTCGGAGGTTCTAAAATTCCAATGTACACCGCGCAAAATGAAGCTTTCATCGAAAACGGATCCGACGAGAAAAAACTGCTGCGCGCTATGCGTAAAGGCTCCAGCATGCGCGTCGACGCCGTCTCGGATCGCGGCACGCAAACCAGTTATGAGTTTTCCCTCAAAGGCATTACGGCAGCCCTCGGCAAAGCCAAAACCGCCTGCCGATAGCACCGCTCCTTTTCCTTTCCAATGGCGGTGAAATGTTCTAAGAGCGCGCCATGGCCACTGCACTTTATACAAATGAGAAACTTCCGTCCCCCGACGCTCGTATTCCTTTAGCGGGAATGAGCCGCGATGAGCTGGCCAGCGCCTTGGCGGATTTCGGGATTGAGCCGAAGAAAATCGGTATGCGCAGCAAGCAAATTTTTCACTGGGTTTATAATTACGGCGTCACCGACTGGGAGGCCATGAGCAATATTGCCAAAGGGCTGCGCGCTCAGTTGGCGGAGAGATTTTCCCTCGCCCGCCCCGAGCTTATTGAGCGCCAAATCAGTGTTGACGGGACGCGCAAATATCTTATTCGCATGGCGCCGGGCATTGAGGTGGAAAGTGTGTTCATCCCGGCCGTCTCCAAAACCGGGGCATTGTGTGTCTCCTCACAAGTGGGCTGCACATTGACCTGCAAGTTTTGCCATACCGGCACCCAGAAATTGGTGCGCAACCTAACGGCGGCAGAAATTGCGTTGCAAGTTATGGTCGCCCGCGATGATCTGGATGAATGGCCCAGCTCGTCCGGGGTGCGTAAAATGACCAATATTGTCTTTATGGGCATGGGCGAGCCTTTGTATAATACGGACGAAGTTGCCAAGGCCCTCGACATTATCTGTGACCCAGAGGGCTTAAGTTTTGGCCGGAGACGCATCACCGTCTCCACATCAGGTGTCGTGCCCCAGATTGTTAAAATCGGAGAACAAACATCAGCTATGCTGGCCATATCCTTACATGCCGCCAATGATAAATTACGCACGCAAATCATGCCGATAAACAAAAAATACCCCCTGGCCCAATTAATGGATGCGTGCCGGGCCTATCCAGGTTTGTCCAATTCAAAACGGATCACCTTTGAATATGTCATGCTCAAAGGCATGAATGACAGCCCGGCCCATGCCAAAGAGTTGATCGCTTTGCTCAAGGGCATTCCGGCGAAAGTAAACCTCATTCCGTTTAATCCGTGGCCGGGTAGTCCTTATGAATGTTCAAATTGGGAAACCATTGAAACTTTCGCCGATATTGTCAATGCAGCCGGTTATGCCTCCCCCATTCGCACGCCCAGAGGTCGTGACATTTTAGCCGCCTGCGGCCAGCTTAGGTCCGAGAGTGAAAAATTACGGGCCAGCACGCGCAGAAAGCTTGAAAAAGAAAACCGGGACATTTAAGGTCAAACAATACCGCCGAGGCAACAACAATAATAATAAGGTATTTTATGCATCCCACATTAGAAAGTTTGGCCAACGGATTTCCCGTTCTCATTATCTATCTGGCTTTGATAACTGTGATTTACACAGTTGGGCTGACCATTTATGTCAAATTAACACCCCATAAAGAGCTGGAACTTATCAGCCAGGGCAATATGGCAGCAGCGATTTCCTTTAGCGGCCTGATCATTGGCCTGGCCCTGCCCCTCGCCGCTTGTATGATTTTGCGCATTGGCCTGATCGATGTTTTGGTGTGGGGCGTTGTTAGCGTCTTGTTGCAATTATTTTTATTTCGCATGACCGACATTATTTTCTCCGGCCTACCCCAAAGGATTACCGACGGTGAAGTGCCTGCGGCCACGGTATTGGCGGCGTTTAAACTGGCCGGATCGATCATGCTTGCCGTTGCTATCGCCGGGTGAGGTTTTTTCGCCTCATACCCGACTGGCTGGTTTACGCGATTTTGCTGCTGATCATCCTTGTCAATGTTATGGGCCGCGCCGATCAGCGCAGCGCGCCGACCCCGCCGCCCAAGCTTGGCCCGGCCCTGCCCAATGTCCACCCCGCCGACCCCAATGTAATCGTTGAAATCCCCAGCCCAAGGTCGGGAACTGGCACGGCCTTTTCCATTGGCGGCGGACGGTGGCTGACGGCACGCCATGTGGTTGACCGTTGCGACGAAGTTGGGTTGCACATGGGAGGGTCTCAATATGTCAAGGTCGACAAAATTGATGTCTCGACAAATTCAGACACTGCCTTACTGCGCAGCCAGTGGACGCGTCCCTCTTTGGCACGAGATTTAAACGCGCAGCGCCAAATCGGTGAAAGCGGGTTTTTCATTGGCTTCCCCCAGGGCAAGCCCGGCGAGGTCGCTGGTTCTCTTTTGGGGCGACACAAAATGGTTGTCCGGGGTCGTTACCGCACGTCGGAGCCGATTTTAGCTTGGGCCGAAATCAGTCGCACAAGGGGGCTGAAAGGTTCCTTAGGCGGACTTTCCGGCGGCCCGGCATTTGACATAGACGGCGAGGTTATCGGCATCGTTGCGGCGGAAAGCCCCCGGCGTGGCCGGGTGTATACGGTCGCCCCCGCCTCTCTCCTGCCTATATTTAATCAGCCCTCAACTCCGGCCAAGGCCGAACCCATCTCCATCACCAATTATGGCCGCCGCGCTGACCGCTTGCGCCGTAACAGACGCATTGCCCAAGTGGTCTGCCTTGTGCGTTAAACTTAAGAGGTTTCCACTTTCCGGTCACGCTCTAACAAACCTTGAATAGCGTCATCAACCTCAATCTCGCCTGCCAATATAGCCGCGATGGCCGCACATATAGGCATTTCCACATCAGCTTTTTGCGCCAATTTTAACAAGGCTGGCGCCGTGGCGA
>QIKS01000076.1 GCA_003233025.1 Hellea balneolensis
ACCGGCGCGGCGGATATGTATCATAGCGCCGATTATTATTGGCAGGGAAAAGCCAAGGGATTTAGTTTTTTCACCGCTGTACCATTGGGGCTAAGTGCCACGGAGATGATCGGCTGGATGGCCTTTGGCGGCGGTCAGGAATTGTGGGATGATTTGGCGGCCAAATTTAACATCAAGCCTTTTCACGCTGGCAATACCGGCCACCAAATGGGCGGGTGGTTTAAAAAACCGATTAACTCTTTGGAAGATTTCAAGGGCCTTAAAATGCGTATGCCCGGCATTGGCGGCGAAGTTATTCGCCGGCTCGGCGGGGCAGCGGTCAAGCTTTCAGGCGGCGAGATTTATCAGGCTTTGCAATCGGGGGCCATCGACGCAACCGAATGGGTCGGGCCGTGGAATGATTATGCATTCGGGTTTTACCGCGAAGCGCCTTATTATTACGGCCCCGGTTTTCATGAACCGGGCGCGGCGCTCAGCTTAGGGGTTAATCTCGGGGTTTGGCAAAATTTATCCCCTTCCGATCAAGCCATTATCAGCGCCGCTTGCCGCAGTGCCAATGATCTGAGCATTGGGGAATATACCCACGAAAATGCCAAAGCTTTAATCACCTTAAAAGAAAATCACAATGTCAGCCCGCGTGTATTTTCAAAACAAATCTGGGACGAGATTGGTAAAATCAGTGAGGCGGTTGTCGCCGAAATCGGCGCTTCCGATAAGCAGACGCAAGCGATCTATGACAGCTATATCAAAGCGCGCAATGGCTACCGCACATGGACGGAAATCAGCGAGGGCCAATATATCGCCGCCCGCAAAGCCGCCTTGTCGGGTTAGGGCGGGTCGATGGATTTACACACGCTTGGAGGCGCAATAACGATTTTGGGATGGCTGTTAGCGCCGCTATTATTGCTGCCAATATTATGCTTGTTCGCGGCGAAAGCAAAGTTTTCTAGCGACCTTCAATACCAGATATGCACACTGATTGATGACGTCAATATCGCCGTCGGTGAAGGAGTGAAATGGCTGTTGGTGGCCTTGGTGGTCAGCACCGCCTTTGGCGTTATTGCCTTGTCGATTTTTGGCCAAGCCTGGACAAAATTTGACGAGAGCGCCACCTATTTTCATGTCAGTGTCATCTTGCTGGGTTCGGCTGCGACCTTGCTGGCCGGACGGCATGTCCGGGTTGATATTTTTTATACCAAATTTAGCGCCCGGCAAAAAGCTTGGACGGAAATCATCGGGTTTTATGTTTTGCTCATGCCATTTTGCCTCGTGCTTTTGTGGAATGCGCAAAACTTTGTTGCCCTGTCCTGGGTGTCTTTGGAAGGTTCGCCTGAATCCGACGGCATAAAAGGCATTTTCATTCTCAAAACATTGATCAGTGTTTTTGCGCTCATGGTTTTGGCCCAAGGCCTATCGCTTTCAGGCCGCGCTGCTTTGTTGTTAACAGACAAAAAACACCTCCCCTGCCCGCCCGAATTGATCAACCGTTCGCGGAGCAATCAAAATGAGCTTGCCAGATTATCTCGCGCTTTTGATGTTTGCCTGTGCTTGCGCAGCGCTTATGGGCGGTTACGGGGTGGCGTTCACACTCGGCGGCGTGTCGCTCATCTTTGCTGCGATTGGTGTTTTTACCGGCACATTTGAGGCCAGCTTTTTGCTCGCCTTGCCGGGCCGGATTTTTCCCCTCATCACCCGCGATATTCTTTTGGCTGTGCCTTTATTCGTATTCATGGGGGTGATGTTGGAAAAGTCCAATATTGCCGAAGACTTGCTCGGCGCTATGGGCGATTTGTTTGGCTCGCTTAAAGGGGGCTTGGGCATATCCGTAGTTTTGGTCGGCGCATTGCTCGCCGCCTCAACGGGCATTGTCGGCGCGACCGTGGTGACCATGGGCTTGCTGTCTTTGCCAACCATGCTCAAACGCGGGTATGCGCCCTCATTGGCCGGGGCTTCAATCGCCGCTTCGGGCACGCTGGGGCAAATCATTCCGCCGTCTATCGTCCTGGTCATTCTCGGCGATCAGCTTTCCAATGCTTACCAAGAAGCCCAGCGCGCCCACGGCCTTAATGCGACAGGCGTGATTTCCGTTGGTGATTTATTCGCAGGCGCCTTGGTGCCGGGGCTGATATTGGTTATCTTTTATGCAATCTATATTGCCATTGTTGCCAGCCTCAAACCGCAAATGGCGCCGGTAACGCCGCGTGATAAATCCGTACATATGTCCAGGTTTTTAATCCGCGTCCTCAAAGCCATGTTACCGCCTATGCTGTTGATCATCGCCGTGCTTGGCTCGATCTTGTCGGGCTATGCGACGCCGACACGCGGCGCGGCATTGGGGGCAATGGGGGCGATTTTGCTGGCCGGATATAAGCTGGCTGACAGTCCTTATAACCGCAAAATGATTTTAGCAGCGGCGGCGGGCCTGATATTACTCGTGGTCATTGATTTAACCAATATTGACATCCGGTTTAATCAAGAAGCTTGGCGGGCGGCGGAACGTATCGGGCTTACGGCGGCGCTGTTGTTTTGCGGGCTGGCATTGCTCGGCACGGCGGCAGCGCTTAGCGTCTTGCACAAAAAAGGCCAATTGGCAGCGGTGTCGCGCTCGACCATGCACATCACGTCCATGGTATTTGTCATCCTGATTGGCGCAACCATGTTCAGCCTTGTGTTTCGCGGCTTTGGCGGCGATGAATTGGTCGCACGCGCCTTGGCGGCAACGCCGGGCGGGACGGTCGGGGCTTTGGTTTTGGTGATGATTGTCATGTTCGTCTTGGGGTTTTTCCTGGATTTTATCGAGATCACATTTGTCATTGTCCCCCTTGTCGCGCCGCCGCTTCTGGCCATGGGAGTGGAGCCGATTTGGTTGGGGGTTTTGATGGCGCT
This sequence comes from Hellea balneolensis, assembly GCA_003233025.1. GTDB lineage: Bacteria > Pseudomonadota > Alphaproteobacteria > Caulobacterales > Maricaulaceae > Robiginitomaculum_A > Robiginitomaculum_A balneolensis_A. The sequence goes on from QIKS01000076.1 coordinate 2,887, forward strand.
CAACCTCCAAACCAGTTTTCTTACCCCGCCCTTTGGCTTTGCCTTGTTCTACCTACGCGGTGTTGCACCGCCAGAGCTGACGACCACGGCACTTTATAAGGGCATAATTCCGTTTATCGGCATTCAGATCGTGGTGATTTTCCTCGTCGCATTCGTGCCCGAACTGGCCACGAGCCTGCCCAAGCTCATGGGGCAATAAAAAACCCCGCTAAAAGCGGGGTTTTAATCTTGGAATATAGTTTTCTTATTTCACAGGATTACCGTCCGTATCAAGCTCGACAATCGGGAAGCCCAATACTCTTAAATCATCCATGACAACTTTTTTGTCACCGACGACAACGATGATCATCTCATCAAGATTAAGATGTTTGGCTGCCAATTGATTTAACTCGTCCTTGGAAATCGCGCTTAGAATTGCGTTTTGCTCATTGATATAGGTGTCGGACAAATCATAGGTGGCAACCTGCGACAGGAAGCCAAGCTTTTGGCCCGGCGTTTCGTAACTACGGGCATCACGTTGGCCGAGAGAGTTTTGCATAAAGCTTAACTCCGCATCGGTCATGCCTGCTTGTTTAAAGGTCGAGATTTCCTTGACGAACTGACGGATCGAATCCGTTGTTGTATCAGATTTAACACCTGCTTGCGCCCTAAATGCGCCGCGTAAATCATTGCCGTAGAAGAAGGAAAAGGCACCATATGAATAGCCTTTATCTTCACGCAGGTTTAAATTAATCCGGCTGTTAAATGCCCCGCCGAGATTGTAATTCATCAAGCCGACGCGGTAATACTCGCCCGTTGCATCAAATTTAAGAGCGCGCTTGCCAATACGGATTTCAGATTGAGCCGCATCGGGTTTGTCGATAAAGTACAATGTTCTCGCTGCAATGTCCGGGAAAGATTTGAGCGGCAGTGGTGTCGCCGAACTGCCCGTCCAATCATCAAAAATTGCAAGTTTTTTGGAAATTTTCTCAGCAGGCAAATCACTCACAACAATAATGTCGGCACCTTTTGAGCCGTAAGTGTTGTTGTAAAAACTTTCAACATCGGCCAAGGTTAACGCCTTAACGGTTTCAATGGTTCCGGCGTCCGCATGGGCAAAGCCATTATCCTCTCCAAACAATAATTTAGTAAACACATTGGTCGCCGTTACCCCTGCATTTTTCTTGGCGTTCTCCAGACCAGCGATCGTTTGCTTTTGTAGGCGGTCGAAATCTTTTTGAGTGAATTTCGGGGTCGCCAATCTCTCTTTAGCAATGGCCAGAGTTTCGCTTAAGTTTTCGGTTAAGGTGCGAATATTGATGGTTGTGTATTGATCACCCGCATTGAAAGTCACCCGGGAGCCGAGCTTTTGCAAGGCATTGGATAATTCTTCCGCTGTCCGGGTTTGCGTATCCTGCCCCATGAGTGCAGCCGTTAGAGAAGCCAGGCCCAATTGATCGAGGCTTTCAAAAATCTGTCCGGCGTGCATGCGAATCAAAATGGTTGTGGTCGGGACTTCATCATTGATGCTGCCCAGTATTTTCATACCATTAGCACCTTCCGCTTTATAAATTCCCGGCAAGGTTATCGTCGGATTGGGGCCGGGCGCAGGTATGATAGAGCGGTCAAAATTGGATGTTCCGGGGCGAAGCTCCAGCTCCGTCACTTTGGAAGATTGCGGGATGTCACGCTCATAACGCTGCCAGGTGTCGGCTTTGATAATCGTATCGCCTTTGCCTTTGGGCACAATGCTCATAATCACCGCGTGTTGATCTTTGATGTATTTTTTATACACCCGCATCACATCGGCTTTGCTCACATTCTCATAGCGCGCAACATCATCTTTGATGCCGTTAGGATTGTTGCGGTAAGTTTGATAAGCGGCAAGTTGTCTGATTTTGCCAGACACACTTTCCAGACCATAAATCATGCCTGAAACGATACTGGCTTTGACACGGATCAAATCATCATCATTAGCCCCGCCGCGTTCTTCAAATTCAACCAAAGATGCGCGGGCGACTTTTTCCATGTCAGCCAGGGAATTCCCAGGCGTTGGCAAAGCAAGCAGGGTGAATGTGCAGTTAATTTCCGCACAGCGATGTCCGGCAGAGGCCTGGACGGCCAAACCGTCTTTGACCAGATTTTTATAAAGCAAAGATGTTTGCCCGACACCCAAAATGGATTGTAAAACATCCAAAGGTGCTTCGTCAGGGTGATTGGCGTGAACGGTCGGGAAAGACATAAACATCAGCGGCAAAGCGACATTGTCCTCCAAAGAAATATACCGGTCTGCGTCAAGACTTACAGGCGTATAGGCAGGTTTTCCCACGGCGGGGCCGGTGGGGATGCCGCCAAAATACTGCTTGACCCATTCCAAAGTTTGCTGCTCGTCAAAATCACCGCCAATGGTGAGTGTGGCGTTATTGGGGCCATACCAGCGCAGGAAAAACTTTTTAAGATCGTTCAAATCCGCCCGATCCAAATCTTCAATATAGCCAATAACCGACCAGGAATAAGGATGTCCTTCGGGGTACATAGCCTCACCCACCCGTTCGCCCAGCAAGCCGTAAGGAGCGTTATCAACCCGTTGGCCGCGCTCGTTCTTGACGGTTTCGCGCTGGTTTTCAAATTTGGCTTCGGTTACCGCGTCGAGGAAAAAACCCATACGGTCTGATTCCAGCCACAACATTCTTTCCAACTGATTGGAAGGTACGGTTTCGAAATAATTGGTACGGTCGCTGTTGGTTGTGCCGTTCAACGTACCGCCCGATTCGGTGATCAACCCGAAATGCTGCTCATCGGCAACATTTTCAGAGCCTTGAAACATCATATGCTCAAAGAAATGGGCAAAGCCGGATTTACCGACATCTTCGCGGCCAGAGCCGACATGATATGTGATGTCGACATGAACAAGCGGGTCGGATTTATCAGGATGAAGGACAAGTGTCAGCCCATTGTCCAAAACATATTTGGTATAAGGAATGACAAGCTCGTCGCTTTTCTTGGTGATGGTTTCGACTTTGGTAA
>QIKS01000088.1 GCA_003233025.1 Hellea balneolensis
TTGCGGGTGCTCGTGGATGGCCGCCAAGCCAATGTGTCCAGCTCTGATTTGTCGGATGCCTCCTTGGATGCTTTGGCCGAGCGGGCGGTGGCTATGGCCAAATTGGCACCGCGTGATCCGTATTGCGGGCTGGCGGATAAAAAACTATTGGCACAAAGCGCGCCCGAGCTGGATATATTTGATCCGCGCCCGGTTGACGCCCAAAGCCTGCTTGCGCGGGCGCTGGAGATTGAGAGCGCAGCGCGGGGCATTAAAGGGATTTTGCAAACCGAAGGGGCTAGCGCCTTTGCCGCCAGCGGCTGTTCATATTTCATCACAACGGACGGGTTTTCCAAAGGTTGGCGCTCATCACGGCACGGCCAATCGGTCAGCGCCTTTGCCAGCGACGGCAACAGCATGGAACGGGATTATGATTTTACCAGTGCGCGCTGGCTGGATGATTGCCGGGACGTGCAAGCCATTGGCGAAACGGCAAGCAAGCGGGCATTGGCCCGGTTGGGGGCGACAAAATTACCGTCGCAATCCATGCCGGTTATTTTTGATAAACGCGTTTCCGCCGCCCTTCTCGGCAGTTTTATCAGCGCCATTGCCGGCCCGACCATTGCCAGGGGTGTGTCATTTTTAAAAGACGCCCACGGCGAACAAATATTTAATGCCGCCATTTCCATTACCGACGACCCGTTGATCAAGCGCGGGCTAGGCTCCCGCCCCTGGGACGGCGAGGGTGTCAAAACCGCGTCCACACCCTTGGTGTCCGGCGGCGTGCTGAATACCTGGCTGCTCAACACGGCGTCCGCTCGCCAGCTTAAGCTGGCCACGAGCGGACATGCAGAGCGCGACATTAGCGGCCCGCCCGGCGTCTCGACAAGCAATAGCTATATTCACGCCGGTGACACGGCGCCTTTGGATTTACAAAAACAAATCGGCACCGGGCTTTTGGTCAGCGAAATGTTTGGCCCCTCTGTCAATATCAATACCGGCGATTACAGTGTCGGCATTGCCGGATTTGCCATTAAAAACGGCGAGCTGGCCCATCCGGTAAGCGAGGTGACGGTGGCGGGTAATTTACTGGATATGTTTAAGACCATGATCGCCGCCAATGATCTGGTCTTTGACGACGCTATGTGCGCGCCCAGCCTGCTGATACCTGCGCTGGTCATCGCTGGTGAATAAAGCTGACCTTGATGTTTTAACCAAGGCGGCGCGCCAAGCTGGCAAGATTGCCCGTAAATTTTTCCAGGCAGGCAATGCTAAAACATGGGACAAGGAAGCAGGTCATCCGGTGACCGAGGCCGATATTGCCGTCAATGATGATCTGCGGACGAATTTGCAACAGGCGCGGCCCGATTATGGCTGGTTGTCGGAAGAAACCAAAGATGACCGCTCGCACCAATGCGCGCCGCGCAGTTTCGTTGTCGACCCTATTGATGGCACCCGCGCTTTTATTAACGGCCTGCCCCATTTTACCATTTGCCTCGCCGTCATCGAAAAGGGCCGCCCGGTTTGCGGCGTGGTTTACAACCCTATCAGCCAAGATATGTTTACGGCGGTATTAGGCGGCGGTGCGTTTTTGAACGGCGTGGCCGTCACCGCCAGCGATTGTCAAAACATTGCCGGCTGCAAGATGATTGGTTATGGGCGCAAGTTTAAACATTTAGGCTGGCCGGATATGCAGTTGAGTATGCGCAATTCTGTCGCCTTGCGCATTGTCCGGGTTGCAGCTGGAATATGCGACGCCGCCATTGCCTTTGGCCAAAAATCAGACTGGGATTTGGCCGCCGCCAGCCTGATCGCCCAAGAGGCCGGCGCAAAGATTAGCGATATCGACGGCAAAGGGTTTTCCTTTGGCGGGGAAAGCACCAAAAAGAACGGCGTGATTTGTGCTGGCCCAAATCTCTACCCTTTGTTATTACACAAGCTCATATCCGGCTCCGACAACGTAGAGCCAAAAATATTGGAGACAAAAATGTCAGATCGTCAAGAACAGACAAGCCCGCCCAAACAACTGTTACACCTGGTTATCGGCGGCGAATTGGTCGACCCGATGAAAACCGAATTCATTGATCTGGGCAATGTAATTTATATAGGGGCTTACCCCGATTACGCCACCGCCTATGATGCTTGGAAAAACGCCGCGCAATCGACGGTTGATAATGCCCATATGCGGTTTTTTATCCTCCACGCCCATCATTTGATTGACCCAGACAATGACGGGATTATCGGCTAGGTGAGCAAAACCAAAAAGACATTTTTAAAACTTGAAGGCGGAGACAGGCGGCTGATCGGGCGGCTATGGCGGGTTTATGTCCGGCCCTATTTGGCGACACTCTTGCTGGCCTTTTTGTTCATGACAATTCTTGCGGCCGCCACTGCCGCCTATACTTGGCTTTTGAAATATGTCGTCGATAGCATGACCGTTGGCGGTGCGGACCTAGGCCAAGACGCCCTTGAGCAAACCCGAAATTTTGCCATTGTTGCCGTGCCTTTGGTGCTGGGCTTGACGGTTGTTTCAGGGTTTTCTTTGTTTATCCAGTCTATATTATCCAATAAAGTTGCCCTCAATGTTGTTGGTGATTTGCAAAAATCCATGTTTGCCAGCCTGCAAAAAACCGACTTTGCCGTGTTGACAAAAACCGCTGTCGGCACCCATGTTTCGCGCTTTACCAATGATGTAAATCTGGTCGCCAGCGCTTTGCTGCGCGCCATGAACAATCTGGTGCGCGACAGTTTGACATTGCTGTTTCTCATAGCTTCGATGTTTTATCACAATTGGCAGCTTTCCCTGATCATTGTGCTGGTTTACCCCGTCGCTATCTTGCCGATCATCCGCATTTCAAAACGCATTCGGGGCACATCACACGCCGCGCAAACGCAAATGGGGCGCATTACGTCTTTGCTGGGCGAGAGCATTGGCGGCACGCGCATGGTGCGCAGCTATGGGTTGGAAACCTATGAGAGCAAACGGCTCGGCGCTGCATTTGATGAGCGCATTCGTCTCTATCTCAAATTGGTAACCGCTCAGGCGCGTGTTGATCCGATTATGGAAATTTTGGGCGGGGTGGCCATTGCAGGCGTCTTGGCATTTGGCGTTTTTCTCATGGCCAGCGGACAGGCCAGCGGCGGCGAGCTGGTCGCGGTTTTAGGTGCTATCCTCATCGCCGCCCCCCGTGCGCGGGCTTTGGGGACGCTTAATAATGTTGTTCAAGAGGGCTTGGCGGCTTTGTCGCGGATTTTTGCCACCATTGACGAGCGCCCGACAATTACCGAGCGTAAAAATGCAAAATCTCTCACTGACGTAAAAGGCAAGCTCGCCTTTAAAAGAGTCCGCTTTCAATACGGCGACGACGCCCAAGCCTTGGACGGGATAAGCCTTACCGTCAAACCCGGCGAAACCATCGCTTTGGTTGGCCCGTCTGGTGGCGGTAAATCAACGCTGATCAACCTGATCGTCCGGCTTTATGATGTGAGCGCCGGCCAGATAGAAATCGATGGACATGATATCAGGGATGTTAATTTGGCATCTTTGCGCGGTGCCATGGCCCTTGTCTCGCAAGACATTGTCTTGTTTGACGACAGCGTCGCCGCCAATATCGGTTTTGGTCGCCAAGACGCCAGCTTCGACCATATCGAGGCTGCGGCCAAAGCTGCCGCCGCGCACGGTTTTATTATGGAATTGCCAGACGGCTACCAAACCCGTGTCGGCGAAGCGGGCAACACATTATCCGGCGGCCAAAGACAGCGCATTGCCCTGGCCCGCGCTATATTGCGAGACGCCCCCATCTTGTTGCTTGACGAAGCCACATCGGCTCTGGACGCAAGCTCGGAAGCCAAAGTCCAAACCGCTCTGAACACGCTGACCAAAGGCCGCACCGTCATCATCATCGCCCACCGCCTGTCGACAATCCGTTCGGCAGACCGCATTTGCGTGATTGATAAAGGCACTATCGTCGAACAGGGCTCCCACAAGGATTTGCTGAAGAAAAAAGGGCTTTATGCCAAGCTTCACGCCTTACAATTCACGCAAAACTAGATAAAAACCTGTATTTTGTGCTGATTTTGCAAAAAAATGCAAAAAAACCGTTTTGGTAAGAGGTTTGTTAGGAAACTATCGTTAATTTGCATCTAATGACCTTAATTGTTTTAGGGTGTGGAAGGGTATATGATGTCAGCAAATGATGTTTTAGCAGCGAATTTATGGCTTTGGCCTGACCCTTTGATGAAATGCAATGGGGTCGGACAGGTTATTTTTGTCAACGCCGCATTTTTGCAGATTTATGGCGGTAGCGCCCATGATTGGTCTGGTAAAACCGTTGAAGGTTGGCCTCCAGCCGTCCGAAATGGCGCCCAGCGGTTTGAAACGCGCATCGGCGCGGCAGGCGAAGAAACCATCTTTGACTGGGTACAGATGAGGATGGACGACGGCAATGTCATGGCTATTGCCCGTAATGTTACCGCCCTGATCACCCAAGCGAAAGCTCAAGCCAATCCACCCGCTGCCCCTCAAGCTGCTGCTGTTCCTCAGCCGGTCGCACCCCAACCGCTCGCGGTCGTTGAAGCTGAGCCGGCGGCGCAAGTGGTTAGCGACAATCCTCCTTTGGTACAACAAGCGGCGGCGCCAACATTGACGCCGCAAGAATTATCGCCCGAACAGCCCGGTGTTGCAGAAAAGCCGTCAGTGCCAGATACGCCCATAGCACCCGCTCTCGAACCTCAAGCTGAAGTTAAGGCACCGTCGCAACAACCGGCCGTAGAGCGCCGGATGACAGAAAGACGCGCCCTGCCCATAAAAGACAGCACGAATATTTTGGGGTCAAATTGGCGCGACCAGGTTATTGCGAAAGCCGTCGGCACGGAAATCCCGCCAGATATGCCCAGTGAGAACACCGCCTTTGATGGGGGTGATGATTTGGGCGTTGAGGGCGGAATTGCAGAAGGTGTGCAGATTTTATTGGCCGAAGATAATGCGATCAATGCACTGCTTACCCGTACTTTATTAGAAGCGGAAGGCGCCCATGTCACAACGGTTGAAGACGGCGCTTTGGCCGTCGATGCGGTTAAGAAAAAAACCTATGACCTCATCATTATGGATATGCGCATGCCCAATATGGACGGGTTGGAAGCCACTCGGAAAATACGGGCAATGGGGGGCAAATGTGCCACCATGCCAATTATCGCATTGACGGCGAATGCATTTGATGATGATCGCAATGCTTGTTTTGATTCGGGCATGAACGACTTTATGACCAAACCAGTTTCCGCCGAAGAGCTTGCGGAAATGGTCAAAATATGGATACACGGGGAACAGGCTCAGGAACAGCTGGCGAGCTAGAGCGCCCCTGATAAATCGGCCCCCGTTAAAATCCCTCTCTAAATAGCCTGTCCCTCCTAAATTATACCCCCTATGAATTTTAGGGCGCGGTTTCTAATTTATTTGCCTATGTTTTGTTCATGGAATTGAAA
>QIKS01000135.1 GCA_003233025.1 Hellea balneolensis
CCTTATTTGGTTTGGCAATTGGGGGGTGACCGGTTTTTGGGCATTGCCGTGATGATGCTGGGCACTGGGTTTTTACAAGCCTTGCGACAATACCCATATCCTGCGCGACCGGCAATTCTTGTGAGCATGCCGTATATAGCTTTAATGGCGTGGTTTTTGTATGAGATGCGGCTGGAACCGATATTTTTAATCTCGACATTGGCGGCACTCGCATTTTTGGCGGCAATTTCCGGGCTTATTTATTCAGGCCACAAAGCGCGCAAATCGATTGTCGAATATAAACTTAAGCAAGATAGCCTTCGGGCCGACATTAAGGCCGCACGAGATCAGGCTGAACAGGCAAATCTTGCCAAATCTGCATTCCTGGCAAATATGAGCCACGAATTGCGGACACCCCTAAACGGCATTTTAGGGCTTTCCGATGTGTTGTTGAGCGAAGGAATAGCGCCTGGGCGGGCTCGGAAAGTTGAGTTGATCCATGAAAGTGGTAAAAATTTACTCACATTGTTGAATGATATTTTGGATATCTCAAAAATAGAAGCCGACAATATGGAGTTGGAAATTGATCGGTTGGATTTACTAAAATATTTACGGGAATCCCATGCATTTTGGCATCCGCTAGCAAGTAAGAAAAACATAAATCTGGTTTACCAAAAGCAAAAAAATTTACCACTTCATATTGTCACTGACAAATTACGTTTACGGCAATGTTTGTGTAACCTTGTCAGCAATGCCATTAAATTCACGCCAGAGAACGGCACCGTAACTGTAACCACAGCCGGGCGTAAAACCGATAATGGTTATAAGCTGGAAATTTCGGTGCAGGACAACGGTATTGGCATTGGCGAAGAAAATATAAATAAACTATTTCAGCCCTTTACACAGGCGGATAGCAGTACAACACGAGAATTTGGCGGCACAGGTCTGGGGCTGGCGATTACGCGTAAATTGTGTCAGATGATGGGCGGCGATGTGAAAGTGCAAAGCCGTCTCGGCCGGGGCAGTGTTTTTAAGATGTCAGTGCTGGCCGAAATTACCAAAGAAAAGCAGGGAGAATCTATCCCGCTTTCCCTTGATATCTCTGCGTCATCGGCGCCGTGTGTATTTCAGGGCAAAACATGCCTGATTGTAGAAGATAATGAGGTGAATTTGGAAGTTTTGCTGTTAATGCTTGAGCCTTATCAGTTACAAATGACGGTTGCCCGAAATGGACGGGAGGCGATTGATATGCTTGATGTTCAAAATTTCGATTTCGTGCTTATGGATATGCAAATGCCCGTTTTAGGCGGGCTTGAAGCTATGGCTGAAATCAGAGCAAGCGGTAAGAAATACGCAAATATACCGATCATTGCCATGACTGCCAACGCTATGAGCGGTGATCGTAAAAAATATTTGCAAATGGGTATGGATGAATATTTCTCCAAGCCCATAAGCCGTGAGGAGTTGGTTCGCACAATCAGCGCAGTGGTCCAGGCAGATATGCCCTTAACCGCTGATGTTGCCTAACTTAGGCCCCTCTTAATCTCACCATTTCTTCTCTTGCTATTTGTTTGCTGTGGCGCGCTGAAAATGCTAGATTCATCTATCAAATTTGCGCGATTCGGCGAAGACATGCAGTTTGCATATGGTAGGATATTTTGAGCGACGAAGACAACACATCTGAAGACGGAATGACACCGCCGCCAGGCGGCGGGGAGATCGGTGTGTCGCCGATTGATATCGAAAAGGAAATGAGCCGTTCCTATCTCGATTACGCCATGAGCGTTATCGTCAGCCGGGCCATTCCCGATGTGCGCGACGGCTTAAAGCCTGTGCATCGCCGTATCTTGTATTCCATGCATGAAAACGGGTTTACCAGCGACAAAGCCTATAAAAAATCGGCGCGGGTTGTCGGTGATGTTATTGGTAAATATCATCCCCATGGTGACAGCGCCGTTTATGACGCGCTTGTTCGCCTGGCGCAGGATTTTTCAATGCGCTTGCCTTTGCTCGACGGCCAGGGAAATTTTGGCTCCGTTGACGGTGACCGCCCGGCGGCTATGCGTTACACCGAAGTGCGCATGGACAAGCCGGCGGCGCAATTGCTGGCCGACATTGAAAAAAACACGGTCAGTTTCCAGGAAAATTATGACGCTTCCGAGAGCGAGCCGACCGTATTACCGGCGCGCTATCCCAATATTTTAGTCAATGGCGCGAGTGGTATTGCCGTGGGCATGGCGACCAATATCGCGCCCCATAATTTGGGCGAGGTTATTGATGCAACGATTGCCCTGCTGGCCGACGAGACACTTACGGACGACGAGCTTTTAGAGATTATCCCCGGCCCTGATTTCCCAACTGGTGGTTTGATATTGGGCCAATCTGGCTCCAAGGCCGCCGTACTGAGCGGGCGCGGCTCTATCATTATGCGCGCACGGGCAGGGATTGAGGAAATTCGCAAGGACCGGTATGCGATTGTCGTGACGGAAATTCCCTATCAGGTCAACAAAGCCAATTTGATTAAGAAAATTGCTGAATTGGTGCGTGAAAAACGGATTGAAGGGATTTCTGATCTGCGCGACGAAAGTGACCGTGACGGTATGCGTATTGTTGTCGAGTTGAAACGCGATGCGGTCGGCGATGTTGTGCTGAACCAATTGTTCCGCTTCTCACAAATGCAGTTAAATTTCTCGGCCAATATGCTGGCGCTAAACTCAGGTCGTCCAGAGCAAATGAATGTACGCCAGATGATATCGGCGTTCCTGGCGTTTCGCGAAGAAGTTATTGCAAGGCGTTCGAAATTTGATTTGGCCAAGGCGCGCAACCGTGCCCACATTCTTGTTGGCCTGGCGACGGCGGTTTCCAATATTGACGAAGTGATTAAAATCATCCGGGGGTCCAGCAACCCCAAGGAAGCCAAAGCCAATCTTTTATCGCGCACATGGCCCGCCAAAAGCATGGCGGATTTAATCACCCTCATTGCTGATCCGCGCTCTATATTACTGGACGACGGCACTATTCAGCTTACCGATGAGCAAGCGCGGGCGATTTTGGAATTGCGCCTCCACCGCCTGACCGGGCTGGGCATGGAAGATATCACCGCCGAGGCCAAGAAATTGGCAGCGCAAATCACTGATCTTTTGGATATTTTACGCTCAAGGGCGCGGGTGCAATCGATTATCAAGGATGAGCTGAGCGAGGTGAGAGATTTGTTCGCCACGCCGCGCCGCAGTGAATTTGTTGAAGGCGGGCTTGATTTCGAAGACGAAGATTTGATCGCCGTCGAGGAAATGGTGGTGACGGTCACGGCCAGCGGTTATATCAAACGCACCGCACTGGACACCTACCGCACCCAAAGACGCGGCGGCAAGGGCCGTGCTGGCATGGCGATGAAGGACGAGGATTATGTAACAACCCTGTTCGTTGCCTCGACCCACACGCCGGTCTTGTTTTTCTCATCAACCGGCATGGCCTATAAGCTGAAGGTTTGGAAACTGCCGATCGGCGGGCCAAACACACGCGGCAAAGCATTGGTCAATATTTTGCCCCTGGATGAGGGCGAGCAGATAAATTCCATCATGGCTTTGCCGGAGGACGAGGAAAGCTGGAAGACAATGGACATCATGTTCGCGGCACGTTCTGGCGGGGTCAGGCGCAATTCACTGGCCGATTTCACCCGGGTTAATCGCGGCGGTAAAATTGCCATGAAACCGGATGAGGGCGACGGTATTGTTGCCGTGCGGATTTGCTCAAAAGACGATGATATTTTGCTGACAACGGCCAATGGTAAATCCATCCGCTTTAAAATGACGGATATTCGCCGTTTTGTTGGCCGCACGTCTAGCGGTGTTCGCGGTATCCGTTTGGCGGACGGGGACGAAGTGATCAGCATGGCCGTGCTGCGCCACCTCGATGTCAGCACCGATGAAGCCCGCGCCTATATGAAATACGCAAATGCGAAACGCCGGGCGCTCAACGGTGATGAAGCCTTGGAGACAGGCGAGGACGATGACAATATCTTGTCCATGGAACGCAAGATCGAATTGGAAGTGGCCGAGCAATTCGTCTTGACCATTGCCGATGACGGCCTTGGCAAGCGTTCATCCTCTTTCGATTACCGCTGTATGAACAGGGGCGGTCAAGGGGTCAGCGCTCAGGATTTAGGCCGTAAAGACGGCGATGACGCAAAACTGGTGCGCTCATTCTCAATCACAGAAGATGATCAGCTCATGCTTGTCACTGACGGCGGCCAACTTATCCGTTGCCCGGTCAAAAATATCAGCATTATCAGCCGCGCCTCCAAAGGTGTTACCATCTTGCGCACCAAAGAAGACGAACGCGTCGTCTCCGTCGAACGCATTGATGAGCCGGACGAGCAAGAGGACGAAGCTGAAGCCGAAGGCTAGGGGGCTTTGATATATCTCACGGCAAGTTCGCTGCGCTCACGCCTCCGATGGGGCGCGCAGTTGCGCGGCGGGCGGTCGCCCTTGCCTCACTACGTTCGGTGCCGGAGGTGTACGGGTTAATTCTGTGGGGCGGAACGGGATTGGATGAAGGATGAAAGTTTTTAAGCATTTGTGGTGGATTATTTTATTGGTGCTTGTTGGTGCACTTGTTTATTGGAGCTGGGCGACACGGGGGCGGACAAAAAGAACTTATACCGCCACGGCGGGTGTGTACGAATTGGATATGCGGGTTCAAATACGATCCAAAGAGCCAGGTAGTATTGATGGACGGATTATCAAAGGTTGGCGGATGGATATTCCCTACGCCTATATTTACAAGCGTTATGGTTTGAATGGTGTGGCACGACACAAGCGTTCCGGCGAAAAAAACAATTTTGCCATCACACTCGATACGATGCTTGACCCCGAAACTATGACGTTAAATCCACATCCAAATCGGAGATCGGGAGCAGGAGAATATGCGGTAACTATAAGCTTGAATAATGCTATGATGCCTAGAAAGCGGCACAGTGTAGATCAGTGCTTGAATTATGATGAATGGGCGGAAATATTTGATAATCGGACGCGCAATTTTCCTGCTTGCCGAGAAGATGTCGCAACGAAAAGATGCTCTGCCTCCATGCACGTAGATGGCTGGAGTGTAAAGGTGACTTTGGATAAAAAGCTTTATTATGATCGTCAACAATATTGCGAAGTCGTCAAAGAGTTTTTGCAATCATTGACTGTGTCGAGAGACAATCTGATTTTAGAAAAACCAACAGCAAAATAGGGGAAGAAAATGCTAAATTTAAACACCACAGATGATAATAGATTGTCACTTACAGAGCAAGAATTGCAAATTTTGAGCGATGTATTGGCGACGCAGGACCGGGCTGGGCGCTGTCTTTTCTCGCGACAACTATTCTCGGCATAATTTTGCCATAATTCTCGCCATAATTGTTTTTTCACTTAAAAAACGGAGCGCACTATCATGGCACATCATGGACTGATGGGACTACAAGGTCTCAACCA
>QIKS01000192.1 GCA_003233025.1 Hellea balneolensis
GACCGGTTTAGTTTTCCATTGGTTTGGTATTAAGTTGGGATAAGTTTATCTTTGCCTGTTTTGTAAGTTCATGGTCAGGGTGGCGGGCAATAAATAATTCAAAAGCGGCTATATTATTTTTCATTACTGCGGCGTCATATTCTTCCTGAATGGCTATATTCCCGTCGCGGGCAATTTGCATTTCACTGTCCTCTTTGGGCGCGGTTTCCACACCATTATCAGCCACACCTTTTGAACAACCTACGATGCTGATTGCCACAGAAGTGATAAAAAAAAGCCTTAACAATCCCAACCGCCAATAAAAGAATGAATATACCTGCTACCCATCCGCCCTCAATACTGTGTTTAGAATATCATATAAACCGTTAATTGTCAATGAAGGCGCCTAATAGGTCTGCCTCCCTCTCAATTTAGAGCCTATGGAATGGCATATATATTAGGAAAACCCCGATAATATTCCAAAGAGGAAGTGAAAACACTTATCCTTGCAGGCGTTTTAGGAATTCGGGCATGAGGGCTTCGTTGGCGCAGACGATATTGCCGCTTTCCAGCGGGTTGTTATCGCCAGTATCGAGTTCTTGGACGATTACGCGGGCTTCGCGGCAAATGACGATGCCTGCGGCGATATCCCAAGGCAGGAGGCCGCGCTCCCAAAAGCCGTTAAACCGGCCAGCCGCAACCCAGGCTAGATCAAGGGCGGCGGAGCCAAAGCGGCGAATGCCGGCGGCTTCGGCCATGACTTTGTGCAGTTCTTTTAGGAATTTGGCGTGGCCGGGCTTGCCTTTCCAAGGTGTGCCCGTGGCAAAGACGGCAGTGCTAAAATCAGAATTGGGGTTCGATATCCGCAAGCGCTTTTCAACCCCGCGACTATCAATTAAAAACGCGCCGCGCCCGGATTCCGCGAAAAACATTTCATCGCGCATCAGGTCGTAAATCACGCCGGCATGCAAAGCGCCTTCGCGCTCGACTCCGATGGAGATGGCGAAATGTGGATTGCCGTGCATGAAATTTAATGTGCCATCGAGCGGATCAATAATGAAACGGTGGGTTTTGTCAGTGCCGGGCACCGCGCCCCGTTCTTCCATCAGGTAGCCATAGCCGGGCCTGTCCATGCGCAGGCTTTCAAAGATTTTTTCTTCGGCCATTTTATCCGCCGCCGTGACAAAGTCCGCCGGGCCCTTGCGCGACACTTGCAGGTTTTCAACCTCGCCAAAATCACGGGACAGAACGCGCGCACCCTTGCGGGCCGCTTTCATCATCACTTCGACAAGGGGGGAGGCATTAGGCATTAATCTGCTCTCTTCACATACGACCCGTCTTCGGTCAGGACGATAATACGCTCGCCAATATTGACGAATGGCGGCACGGTGGTGCGCACGCCGTTTTCCAAAATGGCGGGCTTGTAGGAATTGGCGGCTGTCTGGCCTTTGACCACGGGCTCGGTTTCGGAAATTTCCAAAACCACCTGATCGGGCAGGGTGACGGAAATGGGTTTGTCTTCGTGGAATTCCAACTGCACTTCCATGCCGTCGGTCAGAAAAGCGGCGCGGTCGCCAATGAAATCCGCTTCCAGGCTAATCTGTTCGTAATTCTCGGAATTCATAAACACCAACATGTCCCCGTCAACATAGAGGAAGGTATGGGGTTTTTGATCGAGGCGTACCCGCTCGACCGTTTCGCTGGCCCGGAAGCGTTCATTTAGCTTGCGCCCGTCGATCAGGTTTTTAAGTTCAACCTGATTAAACGCGCCGCCTTTGCCGGGCTTGACCGCATTGGTTCTGACGGCAATCCACAAGCCGTTTTGGTGGCTGATAATATTGCCGATGCGAATTTCATTGCCATTGATTTTCATGGATATTCCTTTGATGTGCACGGCTCTTATCAAAGCCCACAGGGCGCGGCAAGCGGTTATAACGCTTTGCAAGCTTTGCCGCACAGTATAAGTTTACCGCTTGTTACCGGAGTCGCCATGCCCATCGCCCACCTTGAACGTTCAATCATTTCCCTGAAAGGGGAAAATGTCCGTGATTTTCTTGATGGACTGATCACTAATAATTTGCACGGGGACTTAACCTTTGCTGCGCTACTGACCCCACAAGGCAAAATCATTGCCGATTTCTTCGTTCACAAACGGGCAGAAGATCATTTGCTTTTAGAAACCCCGGAAAAATTCGGCAAAATTTTGGCTCTGCGCTTAAAGATGTATAAGCTTCGTGCCAAGATCGATATTGAAGATGTGAGCGATAATATGGCTGTTTATGTATTTTGGGACGGGGAAGGTGATGTCGGACATGTTGACCCGCGTCACGAAAATTTAGGCCAGCGCCTGATCGCTGATTCCGGAACCTTTATGCCCGAACATAGTCCCGAAGATTATGACACCCACCGCCTGTCCCTCAGCGTTCCCGACAGCACATGGGATTTCGAAACGCAGCAGGTTTTTCCGGCGGACGCCAATATGGATTTACTGGACGGGGTCGATTATAAAAAAGGCTGTTTTATTGGTCAGGAAGTCGTCAGTCGCATGCACCGTAAAACCGAAGTGCGCAAACGCATGCGGGCCGTGAAGTTGTCTGGCGCGGCCCAAACTGGCGACGCAATAAAAGTCGGGGGCCGCACTGTCGGTGCGCTCCATCATGTCAGGAATGATATTGGCATGGCCCTAGTAAGGCTTGACCGCCTAGCAAAAGCGGATGACACTCCGGCGGTAAACGGTAATCCTGTGACGATTATGAATGGCTAAGATGAGCAGTGAAACAATCGAGATAAGGCGCAATGACCCGGCGGCACTGGCGGATTTTGCCGCACTAAATCTATATTGGATTGAGCGCATGCACACGGTTGAAGCATCCGACCAAGAGATGGCAGATAATCCTGAAGCCTACACCCACGGACGTAACAGCATATTTAGCCTGCACATTAGCGGGAAAACCGCTGGTGTATGCGCTCTTAAAGAAGACAGTGACGGTCAGTTCGAGCTAACCAAAATGGCGGTTAGCGCGGATTTCCAAGGGCGCGGGCTTGGCAAAAAACTAATGGAAATCGTCGAAGCCTATGCCCGCGATGATATGGAACTTGCAAAAATATACCTGCTCAGTAACACAAAGAACGAAGCCGCCATTCGCCTTTACAAACGTGAAGGCTGGTCGGTAATGTTCGAAGGGCCACACCCGACTTATGAGCGGTGCGATATTGGTATGGAGAAAATACTATGACACATAACCCCGACCTGCCCAGATGCGGCTGGGTGCCACCAGCCGACGAATTATATTGCCATTACCATGATACGGAATGGGGTGTGCCGATCCGCGATAGCAAATTATTGTTCTCAAAATTGATCCAGGACGGTATGCAAGCTGGTCTGGCCTGGATCACCATTTTGCGGAAACGCGACACTATATTGGAAGCCTTTGACGGCCTCGACCCCGACATCATCGCAAACTATACCGACAAAGACCGCGAGCGGCTACTCGCCGATCCCGGCATTATCCGCTCAAAGCTGAAAATCAATGCCGCCATTTCCAACGCGCAAATTTACATAAAAATGCGCGACGAAGAAGGCCTGGATTTTTCAGAATATCTCTGGGATTTCGTCGGCGGCAAACCAATTATCAATAGCTGGAAAAAATTCAAAGATGCCCCGGTCGACAGCCCCGAAAGCATCGCCATGGCCAAAGATTTGAAAAAACGCGGTTTCAAATTCGTCGGGCCCGTGATTATCTATGCTTTCATGCAGGCCATCGGTATGGTCAATGATCATGAGGTCGGTTGTCATGTTTACGATACCTGCAATAAGTAACACAATAATTTGACTGGCACCTGTTGCATTTGGTGCTAAAAGAGCTGAATATTTTAAGGGGAGTCCCAAGTGACAGCCGTAATTAGCGCCACAGGATTGTGGACACCGAAGGACAGTATTTCCAACGAAGAACTGGTCACTGCTTTCAATGCTTATTCGAACAATTGGAACGCCGCCCACGCTGGCGAGATTGAGGCGGGGACGCTTGAGGCCAAGCCGTTATCCTCTGCCGGATTTATAGAAAAAGCGTCCGGGATAAAATCGCGGTTTGTGATTTCTAAAACCCCGATTTTGGATCCGGAGATTATGGCCCCGCAGATTGAGGAACGCCCGGACGAGGATATATCCGTCCTTGCGGAAATTTCCGTGGCTGCTGCCAAAGACGCTCTCAAAAAAGCAAGGCGCGAGCCCAAAGACGTGGACGCTGTGATCGTGGCGTGCTCCAATTTACAGCGCGCCTATCCTGCCATTGCCATCGAGGTGCAGGACGCGCTCGGCATGGGCGGGTTCGGGTTTGATATGAATGTGGCTTGCTCAAGCGCCACATTCGGCATCGAAACCGCACGGGGTTTGATTTTGGCCGGGCAGGCCAAATCGGTGCTCGTCTGCAATCCCGAGATTTGTTCGGCCCATCTGAATTTCAAAGACCGCGACAGCCATTTCATTTTTGGCGATGTGGCCACGGCCATTCTGGTCGAAGACGAAAGCATAGCCCCCAAGGGCGCATGGGAAATTCTTGGCACCAAACTCGGCACACAATTTTCCAATAATATCCGCAATAATTTCGGCTTCCTCAACAATGCAGCGCCGGACGGTATCGGCGCGGACGATAAACTTTTTATGCAAAACGGTCGCCGCGTGTTTAAAGAAGTCGTGCCCTTGGTCGCAAGCATGATCAGTGAGGAACTGGCCCGGATCGGAGTCTCCACCAACCAGATCAAACGCATGTGGCTACACCAGGCCAATCTATCCATGAACACCCTCATCGCCAAAAAAGTAATGGGCAAAGACGTCGACATGGACATGGCCCCGGTGGTCCTGGACGAATACGCCAACACCAGCTCCGCCGGTTCCATCATCGCCTTTGATAAATATTCGGATGATTTCAAATCCGGCGACATAGGCCTGATCTGCTCCTTTGGCGCTGGATACAGCGCGGGGGTTGTTGTGGTGCGGAAAAAATAGTTTCACTCTTGTCAAATTCCGTAATTTGTGTAAAATGCGGAAAAATAAGGAGTTGACCATGCGCACTGTGCCCGCAACAGAGTTTTCAAAGAACTTTGGCCGCTACCGCGATATTGTCCAACGTGAACCCGTGGCTGTGACAAACCATGACCGTATTTCCGGATATTTTATCTCGGGCGTGGAGTATGATGCCTATATGAAACTGAAAGAATATTTGCCTAAATCATACGGGGTGGAAGAGCTTCCCGAAGAGAGCCTGCAAGCACTTGCCAAGAGCGAAATGGATAGGCGACACGCCCATCTCGACAGCCTGCTCGAAGACTAACGCCAAGTGGCTCTCCCCGCACAGGAACCCGGCCTCGTGATTTCCTATGCCTATCTTTGGCATTATGAACGCCGGAAAGGTCAGAAGGAAGGCCGCAAAGACCGGCCTTGTGTTATTGTGCTGTCAGTC
>QIKS01000128.1 GCA_003233025.1 Hellea balneolensis
GGCTGGGCGTTAGGGATTTCACGGTAATAAACACAAAAAGCACAACCATTATTATGGCGCAAACCGTGTGGATTTTGGGTGTAAATTTTTGATAGAGCATTTGTTGGTGGTAAAAACCTATTTTCATTTTCATCTCTATCTTGTTAAGATTGTGTTTGGCCGATTAAAAACACATATTTTGTCAAGTTTAAGGCTATACTGTCAAAGAAGAAAAAAAAATCACCATTAATATGAGAAAAATATGACCATTATCGACCCTCAAAACGCCCTTACTGATCTATCCGGCTGGACGGCCGGGGATGATTTTATCACCAAAGTGTTTCAGTTTAAGGACTTCGCCAGCGCTTTCGGTTTTATGAGCGAGATTGCCATTATTGCCCAAGCCATGAACCATCACCCGGCCTGGTATAATGTTTATAACCGGGTTGATGTGACGCTTACCACTCATGACGCGGGCGGCGTTACCGATAAAGACATCAAATTGGCCCAACGCATGGAAGCGGCGTTTTCACCTTAGGCTCTTAAAATGAGTAATTTCATCACCCGGTTTGCACCCTCTCCTACGGGATATCTGCACAAGGGACATGCCGCCAGCGCGTCTTTGGCTTTTGGCTGGGCGCAGATGCGCGGCGGGGTGTGCTTGTTGCGCATTGAAGACATTGACAGCCAGCGCTGCCGCCCGCCATTTGAGCAAGCAATTTATGAGGATTTACACTGGCTGGGTTTTCGTTGGCCTGACCCGGTTTTACGCCAAAGCGAGCATTTGGGCGATTACCGCAAAACCCTGCGCCATTTGCGCGACAAAGGCTTGGTTTACCGCTGTTTTAAAACCCGCAAACAAGTATTGGAAGATATCGCCCGCGCCCCGCACGGGGCCGGGTCGGTTTACCACGGGCCGCGCCGTCCCTTAGGTAATGAGGCGGAGCAAAGCCTGATAACATCCGGCAAAACCTATGCTTGGCGTTTGTCCCTAAAGGCATGCCGGGAACATTTGGGGTCGGCTTATGAGGGTTTGGTTTTTACCAATAATGGCAGGAAAACCCAGGCAAACCCGGACGCGCTTGGTGACGTGATTTTGGCGCGCAAAGACGTGGGCACATCCTATCATCTGGCTTGCACCCATGATGACGCGAAACAAAACATCACTGATATTATTCGCGGCACGGATTTGCTGGCCTCGACCCATATTCATAGATTACTGCAAGAAATTATGGGCTGGCCTGTACCAAATTATCACCATCACGGCCTGCTCACTGACAGGGACGGCAAGCGTTTTGCCAAACGCGACCAAGCACAAACCCTGCGCGCATTGCGCCAGGCGGGCGAAACCCCGCAAAATATTCTGGCCAGCTTCGCCGGCTTGCGCTAGGAAGGTTCATGGCCAAGACGCAAAATTTTGTCGAAAACATCTGGTATTTCGCTGCCTTGTCACGAGATATCAAGCCAGACACAATGCAGGCCATCGTCTTGGCCGGGCATCCGATTAATCTCGGGCGACGCAAAGACGGCAAATTATTTGCCATAAGCGATATTTGTCCGCACCGCGCCGCGCCCTTGTCGGCGGGACGCATCGTCGGGGACGTGGTTGAATGCCCTTATCACGGTTGGCAATTTGACCAAGAAAGCGGCCAATGTAAACTTATCCCGGCTATTTGCGATCACCAAAAAAACCCGGCCACCGGTATAAAAATTACAACCTATCCGGTGCGCCAAAACGGGCAGCTGATCTGGATTTATCTGGCGGCGCAAAAGCAGTCCGCCGCCGCTCCGCCCCTCGACCCGCCCGACATTCCCCTCGCCCACCTCAAGCCGCGTGTGGTTAAACATATGGTGCTAAATTGCCATGTAGACCACGCGGTTATCGGCTTGATGGACCCTGCCCACGGGCCATTTGTTCATGGGCAGTGGTGGTGGCGCAGCAAAAAATCCATCCACGAAAAGGCCAAAGCTTTTAAGCCGATAAAACACGGGTTTGCTATGAGCGCCCATAAACCGTCGCGCAATTCTCTTGCTTATAAAATCCTGGGCGGGACGCCTGTCACCGAGATCAGATTTTATTTGCCGGGCATTCGGGTGGAAGAAATAACAGTTGGGGCGCGGACATTATTGTCCTTAACCACTGTCACCCCCATAGACAGCCAGACAACCAAAATCAGCCAAATGTTTTTTAGCGATCATGGGGTGGTGAAAGCCTTGTCACCCTTTATGGGGCCGTTCGTCAAAGCGTTTCTTCATCAAGACGGACATATGGTAGATTTGCAACAAAAGGGTTTGGCTTATGATCCAAATTTAATGTTGATCGATGACGCGGACAGGCAAGCAAAATGGTATTATATGCTCAAAAAAGAATGGGCCAGTTCTTATGCCCAAAATCGCAAGTTTAAAAACCCGGTTAAAGAGGCCGTTTTGCACTGGCGTTCATAACGCCGTTTATAGTGGCGTTCATAGCGCTGGCCCTAGATTGCCTGATCCATTCACATATGGATAAAATCACAGCAACCACTCCAAACCATGCACACAGAATAAAGGCATAGGCAAAGCCCTGGTTTTCAATAATCACGCCAATGGTCGGTCGACCCAAAACGCCCAGCAACATGGTCAGGGAGACCAAAAGCGCATATTGCACCGCCGCATAGTCCTTGTTGACGATTGAAGACAGATAGGCAATTGAAGCAACACTGGCCAAGCCGCCCGCGATATTTTCCGCGCAAATGGTTGTGATCAGGCGCGCCATACGCACATCAACCCCCAATAAATCGTAAAACCCGCCGAGCCGGGTCAACCTTAAAAACCCGTCCATATAGTGTGCGCCCAAGGCCAGATCCGCATAAAGTAAATTGGTGATCGCCGCCAAAAATGCGCCCAAAACCAAAATCGGCATGCGACCAAAGCGCAACATGGCCAGCCCGCCTGCAAAAATGCCAAAAATTGTTGCCAGCACACCAATGGTTTTTGAAGCAATGCCAATTTCGAAGAGCGTATGCCCAAGGGCGCCGTAATTTTCGCCTAGATAGAACGGATAGGCAAAACTGCCCCAAATGGCATCGGTGAACCTATAGGATAACACTAACATTAAAATCAAAACCACCGACCATTTCAACCGGCCAACCAGCTCCATCATCGGCTCAAGGATCGATAGATATAAAACCTGCAATATCTGTGGGCTTTGTGCGGGCGCGCTGGAAATTTCAGGCGTGTCTGCCAAGCGGCGCCCATCGCTCCACACCAAAAATGCAGCGACAATACCCAAGACAATAACTGTCAGAAAAACAATGATCGGGCCTTGGGTTTTAATAAAAGCACTTGCACTATAATTGGCCGGATCACTGAGCGCGCCGACCATAAAGCGGCCAAGCATGTAAAATGCGCTGCCCCAACACAGCAAAATGCAAATAACGGCATAATCGCGCACGGGTTTGGAAAGCCGCACGCCCTGGCGGCGCAAATGTTGCAGGTTTTCTCCTTTTGCGCCGGGCGCAAGGCTTGGCTTGGCCAGCCATATGCCAATGCCGCAAAACGCCATAGCCAAGGCGAGGCCAATAATTGTATTTTGCCAGCCATATTTGGCGGCAGCGATTAAAGCAACGGCGCCGCAAAGGAAAGAAGCGGTGCGGTAACCAAGTTGCTCGACAGTTGATAAAATATCCAAATGACGATCATCCCGGGCGCTTTCAATCCGCCATGCCGCCTGCACAATATCAAAACACGATGATATGAAAGCAATGAACACGCTTAGCAGTCCAATGCGAAGCAAGCTCTGCGTCGGATCAGAAAAGGCCAATGCCAACATGGCAATGACCATAATCGGCAAGAAAACAGCCATCCAGAAGCGGCGCGCACCGATAGGCAGGTGAAAGGGCGTCCTGCGGCTGTGAAACCCGGCGGCCCACATGAACTTAAAGGCATAGGCCAAAGCCGCCCATGACAACAGGCCAATTGCAGATGGTTTGACCCCGACCGTAGTCAACCACGCCCCCAAAGTTCCGAGCGCCAGCGCATAGGGAAGGCCGGAAGCAAGGCCTAATAAAAGCATGGCCAGAACTTGTCTATCGGTAAAAATCATGGACAATATGCGCGGTCGTTTGGCCAGGTCATTGCGGTGTGGTTTTGTTGTGCTCATGGTATTTGTTCCTGGTATCAGACCGGCTTTGTCTTGGTTTTATATTTGCAAATATCAATGATGATACAATTTTGGCATTGAGGCGTGCGCGCTTTACAGGTGTAGCGCCCATGTAAAATCAACCAATGATGGGCGTGGATTGCAAATTCGTCCGGCGTTACTTTTAACAGATTTTCCTCAACCTCAAGCGGGTTCTTGCCCGGCGCCATGCCCGTGCGGTTGCCAACGCGAAAAATGTGGGTATCGACGGCCATGGTCGGGTGGCCAAATGCGGTGTTGAGCACAACATTAGCGGTTTTTCGCCCGACACCCGGCAAGCTCTCCAAAGCGTCCCTGTCGTCTGGAACTTGGGAATTATAAACATCAACCAGTCTTTGGGACAGGCCAATGACATTCTTGGCTTTGGTTTTGTAAAGCCCGATGGTTTTGATGTGGTTGATTAAGTTTTCTTCCCCCAACGCCAGCATTTTCTCCGGGCTATCAGCAAGTTTAAACAGTTTTTTTGTGGCCTTGTTAACCCCGACATCCGTCGATTGGGCCGACAAAGCCACGGCGACGACCAAGGTATAGGGATTGGAATAATTAAGCTCGGTCTTGGGGTGAGGTTCAAGCTTGCGCAGCCTTGCGTAAATTTCAGAGATTTTTGCCCGGGTTAATTTCGGGCGTGGTAAATTTGGCCGTTTAGCCACGTCTTTTAATCTCCAAAAGCATTTTCCCGGCCAACATTTCCGCTCTTGCCTGGGTTTTTTCGTCGTTAACCCGCCCCTTCGCGCTTATGGTTTTTGTGGCAAAACCAACGCCGAGCTGAACGGGTATAACGCTGGCGCCCAGGCGGCTTAAGATAAAATGCAACTGCTTTAACACCATAATCCCCGACATGCCGCCCGGTGTTGCGGAGCCAATCCCGTAGACCGGGCCGCTAAAATGTTCCGTGCCCAGCCGGGTTGACCAATCAATGGTGTTTTTAAGCAAAGGCGGCAGACCGCCATTATATTCCGGCACGCCGATAAACACCCCGTCGCAAGCCTTTAAGCGCCGCACCAGATTTTTGGTCGTCTGGGGTACGCCGTGTTCGGCTTCAAAATCGCCGTTATAAAGCGGCATTTCATACTTGGCTAAATCGATAATCACCGGCTTGGCACCCAGGCCTTTAAAGACGCCGGCCATAGCCCGCACCAAATTGCGGTTCATAGAACCAGTGCGGGTGCTGCCCGAAATAAGCGCGATGCGCGGTGTGCTCATAATATCTCCCAAAACAATACTCTATAATAGGAAAAATTATTGATGGCACAAGCTTTCCTATGCT
>QIKS01000103.1 GCA_003233025.1 Hellea balneolensis
GCCCCCTTGCGAATGGCCGAAACGGCGGTTTCAACACTGCCGTGGCCGCTAATGACGATGACCGGAATATCCGGGTCGGTTTTTTTAAACACATCCATCAACTCAATCCCGTCCAAATCCGAGCCTTTAAGCCAAACATCCATGATCACCAATGCCGGCTTTCGCGAGGAAAATTTCGCCAAGGCTTCATCGCTATTGCTGGCCTCGCGCACCGGATAACCTTCATCGGAAAGTATGCCGGCAATGAGGCTGCGAATATCGTCTTCATCCTCAACAACCAGTATTTCATATTTCATGATAAGCTCTCCCGCTGCGAAACGGCGTTTTGATTTGCCGGGGTCATAAGTTCAGAATTGCCGGTTATCGGCAGCAAGATTTGCAGATGCGCACCCTGTTTGCCCGCCTGGCGCGGCTGCAATGTTAAGTGCCCGCCGTGATCTTCAACAATACGTTTGACAATAGCCAAGCCAAGCCCCGTCCCCGCGTCGCGTGTTGTCATATAAGGCTCCAATAACCGCTCCGTATCCGCCAATGGCCAGCCTTCGCCGTTGTCGATAATGTCGATGCAGATATTGCCGTCTTGTTGGTACAAATGGGTTTTTATATGACCATCAGGCGCGCTTAACCCCGCTTTATCGACACGGCGCATAATGGCTTCATTGGCGTTTTTGTAAATATTAGTCAATGCCTGGCCAATCAGCCGCTCATCACATAAAAGCGTGCAGTCAGCATCCGTGTCATTGTCGTAGGAAAATTTAACATCGGGGAAGGCCACGCCTTGGGCAAAAAGCGTATCGCGCAGTAAATCATCCGCACTGGTTTTTTGTAATATCGGCGCGGGCATTCTGGCAAAGGTGGAAAATTCATCAACCATCCGGCCCAGGTTTGAAACCTGGCGCAAAATTGTCTGGGTGCAATTTTTAAACACGGTTTTATCAGAGACAATTTCTTTTTCAAATTTTCGCTCAAGCCGCTCGGCTGATAATTGTATAGGCGTGAGCGGATTTTTAATCTCGTGGGCAATCCGGCGCGCCACTTCCCGCCAAGCCGAATGGCGCTGGGCGGCAACCAGCCGCGTCATATCATCAAATGTAATCACCCAACCGGTATCGGCACGCTCGCCTTTATAGGCACTGACCCGGATATCGAGATTGCGCAGACCATTTGGTGTCTCCAAGTTAATCTGGTCATCCGCCCGGTTGTTAATATCATCAATCGCCGTTTTAAATGCCGGAACAAAGCCTTCCAAAACCGCCTTCATCGGCTTGCCGATCACATCACCGTCAATGCCCAACAGATTTTCAGCTGACCGGTTAACCAGCGTGATTTTACCCTCCGGTGACAGGCCGATAACCCCCGCACTAACGCCTGATAATACCGCTTCGGAGAACTCCCGGCGCTGTTCGGATATATCGTGTTCACGCACCAAATCTTCGCGCTGGGTATAAAGTTGGCGGGTCATGCGGTTAAAAGCGCTGGCCAAATCACCAATTTCGTCCCAAACCCCGCTCACATTTACCCGTGTGGTTAAATCCCCAGAGCGCACTTTCTCCGCAGCATTGACCATCTGACCAAGCGGCGAAACAATCCGGTTGGCCAGTAAAAGACCCAGCCAAATCGCCGCAAATAAGATCAGCAAAGCCATCTCGACATAGGTAAATAAAAACAATTTGTTCAAAGTTTTAGAATTGCCGGAAAAAGCAGCCAATGACGTTTCCACCGCTTCGATGCTATCAATATTATTCAAAAGCCCGGCGCGCAAATACCGCCCCGTATACAAAAATGCATCCTCATAATTTTCCAATTTAAAAAGCGCACCCAAAAAATCAATATTGGTGCGCGGGATGAATGTCACAGCCCCGTCTTGCGCTAAATTAAAATCTTGACCGCTGGGCAAGATGAAATCAGGGGTTTGCGGGCCTTCAGCCTGGGACAAAACCCGCCCCTCCCCATCCAGCACATAAACAACGGGAAATTCACGAAATACGGCCTGGGTAATGAGATATTCCGTATAGCTAATCCGGTTTACCAATTGAGATTGCGCCCGGTTTAAATCCTCGGCCATATCAAAGACACCTTGGCCAATTTCCAATCTTTTATCGTCCAAATAAGCCGTGGAGACCTGCGCACTTGTTTCCATTGTTGCGCGGATAGACGGCCCAAAAATCGTATTTAAATTCCGGCTCATCAGCGCCGTAAAAAACAGGCCGACCAAAATAGCCGGAATAAGCGCAGCAAAACTAAAAATCATAATGATACGGCGGTGGAGATAAGGCGCATTATCACGCGCTTCAGAGCGAAAAAACACGCCCCGCAGCCGCATCAGCAAGAAAACGCCAAGCCCCACAACCAAGAATAAATTAATCTGTAAAACCGAAATAACATCCGCTGCCTGACCCTCATTGCCCGACAAAGCATAATAAGCGCCCACAGCCGTCAAAGCCACGGCCAGTGTATAAAGAATGCCAAACAAGGCAGACCTGCCCAAAAACGGGATTTGGAGAATATGAGAACCGCGCTCTATTTTCGCAGCCTCTCTCGGGTTAGGTATATCGTCCAAGCTCATTGTTACAATTTTACATCAGTGTTGCAAAAAATCAACTATCTAATCAACTATCTAATCAACTATCTAAATGTCCACCTTTAAAACCTCTATTTTCACCCGCAATGTGTTGCGGTGAATGCCGAGCAGGGCGGCGGCTTGCAGATTATTGCCGCCTGTTATTTTCAAGGCCTCCTCAATTAAAGGTTTCTCAATCCAGGCCACAGCCTCTTGATAGGGGGTGGGGCCGTCCGGGGTTGGGGCGGTGGTTTGACGTGCCATAAGCAATTTCCGGCAAGCCTCGGCCATATTCGCCAACCGATCAGAGCTTGCACTGGCCCGGCGCGGGCTTTGCTCACGCAGAACTTCGGCGACAATTTCGCGGCCAATCAGCAAATCAGGATACCGCAGGGCGAGAATTTCCATACTATGTTTAAGCTCCCGGATATTTCCGGGCCATATATGGGTTTTAAGAACCACAAGTGCTGGATTGCTCAACTTGCGTTTTTTCGTACGGCCTTGCGAACCAGGCAAAAAATGCGCCGCCAAAGCGTCCATATCATCAAGCCTGTCCACGAGCGGCGGCACATATATCCGCCCGCCCAATACGTGATGGGTCAGATCAGCTCTGATATTATCCATGCCGTCATTATCGGCTTGATCATAACAAGAGGTGGACAAAAGACGGAATTTATCAGTGTCTGGTTGACGACCGTTCTGAATGAGAAGTTTGAGCAGGCTTTGTTGTCCCTCGGCGCTCAAATTGCCAATATGGCCAACGAACAAATCACCGTTTTTTACTTCACTTCGTGCTAAATCTGGATTTTGCTCATCGAAATAGACGAAAGGCCGGTTTTTACGCTTGCCCGCATCGTGCAGCAATTGGGCGACCAAAGTTTTACCCGTACCAGCGCGTCCGTGAATATTGACCGCAATATCTGCCGACATATAATCAGATATGGCGCGAAATACCGGCTGCATACAGGCTGATTTGCCAATAATCGGCCCGATATCGGGTTTTTTGTCAACTGTACGCGGCGGATTATTGCCAAGAGCGCGCTTGATGGTGTGTTCAAGGTGGGCCAAATCAAATGGTTTAGGCACATAATCAAACACCTGATAATTGGCCGACTTAAGGGCCGTCATGACGCTGGTATTAGCGCTGATAACAATAAGGGGAAGCTGGGGGCGCAGTTTTTTTATCTCAGGAATAAAGTTAAAAATATCCGCAACCCCCATATGAACATCACTCAAAACCAGATCGCCGTCGCCAGCTGCAATCCATTTCATCAAGGTTTGGGGATTGTCAGTTGCCTGGACTTTATAGCCCTTACGCGATAAAAACTTAGCAATCACAAACCGGATACTTTCGTCATCATCAGCAAATAAAATATTATATTTCATAAGATTATATCTATTTCCTAATGTTACCGTCAACGGAGAAAAGAATAGAGAAAATGGTTTCACCCGGTTTGGAAGCCAGCTCGACACACGCCCCGTGGTCCTCAACTATTTTAGAAACAAGCGCCAAGCCCAGGCCCTGCCCATTGGTTTTGCTGGTAACAAAGGGTTGGAATATTCGTTTCCTTAACTCAGGGTCGATCCCCGGCCCGTCATCGATAATTTGAATTTCAACAGGCACTTGGACCAGCGCCCCGTCAATTGTCCGCCGACGCATCCCTTTATATTGTGTACGCAACTCAATCTGGCTGCCGCCCCCGCTATTTGTTATGGCTTCATGGGCATTGGCCATCAGATTGAGCACAAGCTGCATCAGGCTATCTTCATGCCCATAAATCAGCGGCAGTGACGGATCGTAAGTCTCAAGGATTTTAAGATCCATATCTGCGCGGGATTGAAACAATAATGCCGCTTTACGCAAGACGGTATGGATATTGACGCTCTTGTAATCGGTTAAATCTGTCACCCCGAAGCCTTCCATGCGTTCGGCTAGCCGTCCAATACGTCCAATTTCAGTTTTAATCAGCGCAGTTAACTCCAAATCTTCCGCCTCCTCTAGCCCCGCCTCCAGCAATTGCGCTGCGCCGCCAATCCCCGCCAGCGGGTTTTTAAGTTCATGGGCCAGCATTTGCCCCAACATGGCCACAGCCTGACTGGCGGGCGCTAAATGCAGGCTCTCCTTTTGCTGTGGCATAACAATAAGAGCGATCTTGTCCTTATCGGCACGATCAACACTGGTTTGCCCACCGCCGGGACAGAGGAAAATATGATAACCGCATTGCCATTCACGCCCTGCCCGGTCTTTCACCTGTAAATCCGTGCCTAAAATAGCAATGTCCTCGCGCCCGCTTTTAGACAATTCATTGGCAATCGCCCCCATGCCCGGCATGATTTGCCCCGGACAACTGCCCAATAAACCTTTGCTGGAACGCTGCACCCAGCTTTGTGCCGCCCCGTTGACCCACAGCAAAACCAGTGTCTCCCTCTCAAACAAAAACACGGGATGGGGATGATGTTCAGCAAAGCCGCCAAGTTGCGCCGCCGTCACTTAAGCCGCCTCGTCGCGAAAGGTTTCAGGTTGCAAGAAAATTTGCGCCAGCATTTTTGTGACAGCATTTGGATCACTGAGCCGACAAATTTCAGATTTTATGCGCCTGCGAATATCACCGCTCAAAGGGACAGGTGCATTTTCAACATAGCCCGCCAAATGCTTTCTCGCCACGCGCACGCCCTGGGCCGCACCGTAAAAATCCAACATGTCCCCGTAATGGTTCCGGGCGATTTCAAACGCTTGCTCGGCCCGGATTTCAAAGGGCGCTTCGCCTGTAAACCCGGCGTGAATTTCGGCAATCCGCCACGGCGCACCAATGAGGGC
>QIKS01000142.1 GCA_003233025.1 Hellea balneolensis
GAAAATCGGTTCCCCCTGAAGGTTGCCCCCAATTTTCAAATTGCAAAATTCACCCTCCCTTTGAAAGGGCTTGGCAAGCGGTTTGGGCAAGCCCAAAACCGCATTTTGCGATTAGGGTTTATGTGGCCTATTTTTCGTCCATATTTAGCAAATTAAACCTGAATCTCTCCCTCAAAACCCATCCCTAAAAGTCCCTATTTATCCCGCTAATTCCCGCGATTTCATTTTCTGTGTGCACATATTTTGCACACGAAAATGGCTAAACCTATGAAACATATAGTGTTTCGCCCCTATCCATCATGGGTGCAACGGCGAATGTGGAGGGTTCAGTTTTCATAGCTTGGTATATTGCGGATATGCAAAACTTGCACAAGCCCCTTCGCCGCTTTCGTAACATGCAGCGGTCTCTATGTGCGGTTAATATTGAAAGTCAAAATGCCAATTTTACAATTGGTTAGTAGCGGTTAAATTATGTATAAAAGCAGACTAATCCTCAGAAGGTTTTTGAGCTAAGTTTTGCAAAATGTAATTTGCCTCATCGTAAACCTTAACGACTACTTCAGCCATATCTGTCTTTGCATAATACAAATTCGAAACCTCAACAAAAATGTCTTGCCGCACCATAAAGCGGGCCCGGCACTTCATATGAGTTTGTTTGCCAAGATAATCACCGCGGCAACCGAGTATAATGGGGTCATCAAAAACATCTGTTAAAGTTGACGGAGGCAGGATAAGCGATGAAGACGAATGTCTACCGCCAGTACTAATTCCATAAATGATGAGACCGTTATTATCTGGAGATACAGATAATTTTTCGCTGTATTTTTGCAATTGCAAACGCTTATCAGCAAGTTCTTCATCATTTACGGCATCGAAAATATAAGAATAACTTCTTTTATCACCAAGCTTATATTGACACCAAAAATCTGAATTGTGATTTGTAAAAGATAGGCATCTCTCAATTTCATTAGAATTAGCATTCAAAAAATGTATACGTCTTAGAAGTAAGGGCGATGGTTGCAGCACTGCAATTTTTAGAAATGACTGCATGTCTTCATATTTGCGAGTATTAAAGTGCGAAGGGGCGCTCCAGTCGTCGCTATATGGCAATGAAGCAGTATATCGGACACTTCCCATTGGAAGGTAAACAGTTTCATTTCCGAGTTGTGCTGACAGAACTTTAGCTCTTAGCTTTGGTTCACTATTTTGTCGCCATTCCACTTTTTTTGCTGCGAGTGTATCGGAAAAAGACTTCAACAAATAGCCAGCCATATATGGAAATATTGGAATTAATAAAGCGACTAGAATTGCCATTACTGGCCGTTTTTTTTGTAAATTTGATCCCAGCATTAGTCCCGACGTGAAACCAAGAAGAACAGGGGCTATAAACATGAATACTGGCCAAATTATGAGTAACCCCAAAGATGATAAAGCTGTGAAAAGTATGAAAGCTATAAAACCAAAAACCCAAAAACTAAAGAAGCCAGAAGCAGACACCAGCATATCTTATTTGTGACGATGAGAAATTTGCGAAACCTTGTTCGACCAACAGCGAATGCAAAAATAAAACCACCCAAAAATGGAGGTATAAAAAGAGGCGTATATAGAAACGTTAACAGATGGAAAAGTATATCTGACATCTAGCAAACCTCTTGAATTATGATTCACCTTAGCGAAGCTCATTTAAATAAATGTAAACCCGTTAAATAAGGCATATGCCCTAATTTGCTATTTGGGCACTCTGTTGATATGACGTGTTTTTCATAATTATCAATTGCAAATGAAGGACAGCCCAGCAAATGACCAAACACACCATAGCCCTCTTAATGCTATCCACAGCCTTGACAGCCTGCACGCCAGCTACCGATTCCAACACAAATGAACCGACGAAAATCGTTCAAACCGCAAGCAATGTGCAGTTTCAAACCTATCCCGCCAGCCTGTTTCACGAAACAACCCGCTACGGGCTTGCCGGCGGTAATGGCTTTGGGTTCTCCCATGACGGCTCGAAGCTTTTGGTCAGTTCGGACAAAAGCGGGATTTTTAATGCTTATACATTGTCCCTGACAGGGGAAGCGACGGCCCTGACCACCTCTGATAATTTTCCCTATTACGCGCAATCTTTCTTCCCCGCCGATGACCGGGTGATTTTGCAAGGCGATCAAGGCGGCAATGAGCTTGACCATGTTTTTGTCCGCAAAACCGACGGCACATTGCACGACTTAACCCCCGGGGACACCCTAAAGGCGGCGTTTTTGGGCTGGCATGAAAGCGGCGCAACTTTCTATATCTCCACCAATGAAAGAGACCCTGCTTCCAACGATCTATATGCTTATGACGCAACGGATTATACCCGCGAGCTGGTTTTTGAAAACCAGAAACTCAATATCGGTGCCCTCAGCCCGGACGGCAAACACCTGGCCCTAGTCAGAACTGTCACCAGTGCCAATGCCGATATCCTCATGGTCGACCTGACTACAGATGATAAAACACCCGTCCTGATTACGGCCCATGAAGGCAATATTAGCTACGGCACTTACGGCTTCACACCAGACAGCAAAACACTGATATATGCCAGCAATGAGTTTGGCGAATTTAACCAAGGCTGGACATATAATCTGGCAACAAAAGAAAAATCCGTTTTGATAGAAGCTGACTGGGATGTCACCAATATTGCCTATAGCCCCAGTGGCCGCTACCGCATCAGCGCCATTAACGCCGACGGTGTCACCGAGCTGGACATACTGGATACGCAAGCCAATACGCCTGTCATTTTGAACGGCATACCGGACGGGGAATTGGGACAAATACGCTTTAACCGGGATGAGACAAAAATTGCATTTGGACTGAACACCGATACATCGCCGCGCAATATATATGTCGCAGATCTGGCCAGCGGCGAGACAGTAAAATTGACCTCGGCCTTACCAGACGGCATTGACGAAGACAATTTAGTCACCGCGTCCATTGTCCGCTATGCCAGTTTTGACGGGCTGGAAATCCCCAGCATTCTCTATATGCCCAAACAAGCCAGCAACGCCTCCCCTGCCCCGGCACTTGTGTGGGTACACGGCGGCCCTGGCGGGCAAAGTACGAAAGGCTATTCGGCAATGATCCAGCATCTTGTCAACCACGGCTATACGGTTCTTGCTGCCAATAACAGAGGCTCGTCGGGTTACGGTAAAACCTTCTTCCATCTTGATGACCGCAAACACGGCGAGGACGATTTGCGCGATATTATTTATGCAAGACGTTATCTTGAAAGCCTTGACGGTGTTGACAAGGACAAAATCGGTATTATCGGCGGATCATATGGCGGCTTCATGACCGTTGCCGCCCTCGCCTTTCACCCGGATGTCTTTGATGTCGGCGTCAATATTTTTGGCGTGACAAATTGGGAACGCACGTTGAAAAGCATTCCGGCATTTTGGGGAGCTTTTCGTGATGCTCTTTACGACGAAATGGGCGACCCGGCGACAGACCAGGAACGCCATCGCCGGATTTCACCCTTGTTTCACGCGCAAAACATCAAGAAACCGCTCTATGTGGTACAAGGCGCAAATGACCCGCGTGTCTTACAAGCAGAAAGCGATGACTTGGTCAAAGCCGTTCGTGCCAATGGCATCAGCGTTGAATATGTATTATTCCCCGACGAAGGACACGGCTTTCAAAAACGGACAAACCGCATCACAAATTCAGAGCGTATTGTGGCGTTTTTAGACACCCATCTCAAAGGCGAGAAAATGGGCAAGAGCGAAAAAGCAGAATAAAACCATGACTAAAAACTCTATCACAGTTGATATCGTATCGGACATTGTTTGTCCGTGGTGCTGGCTTGGGAAACAGCATTTCGATACAGCCCACAAAGCGGCGCCGGACCTTGATATCAAAATCACCTGGCGGCCCTTTATGTTGGATGCGAACCTGCCAGAGGCCGGCATGGCTTACGGCGAATACATGCAAAAGAAATTTGGCACGGGCAGGAGCGATAAGTTCAAAGCCATGCGCGCCCATCTTGAGGAGGCCGCAGGGCCAGCCGGTATTGAGTTTAAATTCGACCATATCCCCCTGCGCCCCAACACGCTCAAAGCCCACCTACTGCTCAAATGGGCCGACGAGAAAGGCAAAGCCCATCAAATGTCCGAAGCCCTGTTCAAGGCATTTTTCCAAGATTTAAAAGACATCGGCAACACCGATATCTTGTGCGCTATTGCCGGCGATGTCGGCATGGACGCGGCGGTGCTAAAACAGCGCTATAAGGATAGCCAAGACGTACAAGCTTTAAAAGACGAGCTTGCCTATTTCCAAAACCTGGGCGTCAACTCCGTCCCCACTTTCATCTATAACGGAAAATTCGCCGTCTCCGGCGGCCAACCTCCAGAAGTCCATGCCCAAGCCCTGGCAAAAGCAGCGCAGTAAACGCACTTACAGTAATTCGTCCCGGCCCTTATCTTTGAGCAGGTTGACAATCTTCTTGACGTCCTGCGCCTTGTCTTTGGGGACAATGAGGACGGCGTCATTTGTGGCGATGACAATCATATTTTCAAGGCCGATGCCAGCAATGAGCGGGCCGTCGGAACGTAGATAACTGCTGTCGCAATCTATGGCGAGAACATCGCCGTGAGAGGCGGGCGACACATCGGATATGGCGGCCCATGAGCCAAGGTCATCCCAACCCATATCAACGGGGGCGACCACGGCTACCTTTTGCGCTTTTTCCATCACCGCGTAATCGAGAGATTGGGCCGGGCATTTTGCAAACACTTGTTTATCAAGATAGGTACAACCGTTCTTGTGTGCGGAAGCCTCTAAGGTCTCTTGGCAGAGCGCCAAAATATCCGGGGCGTGGGCCTTAAGAGCCGCAAGCATTGTCTGTGGCGCGAACAGGAAAATACCGGCGTTCCAGAAATAATCCCCGCTGTCCACATAACGCTGCGCCGTGGCCCCGTCCGGCTTTTCGACAAATGCATCGACACCGAAAACCATATCCGCAAGCGCCGCTTTCTTGCGGATATATCCATAACCGGTTTCAGGTCGCGTCGGATGGATGCCAAATGTGACGAGGTGGTTTTGGCTGGCCATATCAATTCCGTGTTCAACGCAGCGCCAAAATGCATCCGGGTCGGCAATATAATGGTCTGCGGGCAGCAATAAAACCAACCCGTCCGGGTCTTGCCCGTGGATAATTTCAGTGACGATTGCCGCCACCGGCGCCGTATTGCGACCGACCGGTTCTAAAATGATGTGATGGGGCGCAATGCCCATATCTTTACACTGCGCACGCACGCTGTGTTCGTCGGCCCCCGCACAAACAAAACTTGGCGGCGCAATTTTAAGGTCTTGGCTATGGCCCATGCGCGCAATCGTGTCTTGCAGCATTGTACGCTCACCAATCAAAGCATGATATTGTTTGGGGGTATTTTTGCGCGAAACCGGCCACAGCCTTTTCCCGGCGCCGCCGCACATAATAACGGGATATATCATCGGTTTGTATTGCATAATTTAATCATTGTGACCATTGTTGAACCCATGATATAAAACCGAATGAATAATATAATGCAAACAGCCATTTTTAGGCATTTGACAGGGCAATAATGGCTGAACGTCCAATTTTTAGTACGAATGGAGATCCGCTTTCAGACGGCGATATCAACGCCAATTTCGAGGATGTCCACCCGCCCTTAAACCCTGCGCAAATCGATGTTGAGGCCAGCCGCTGCCTGTTTTGTTATGACGCGCCGTGTATCACCGCCTGCCCGACCGCTATTGATATTCCCAAATTTATCCGCCAAATGGCGACGGACAATATGACGGGCGCGGCCAAAACGATTTTAAGCGCCAATATTATGGGCGGAACTTGCGCGCGTGTTTGCCCGACCGAGGTGCTATGCGAGCAAAAATGTGTGCTCAACGCCGGTGAAGACGCCCCGATTAAAATCGGCGCCTTGCAACGCAGTGCGGTGGATTATCTCATTGAAAATCATGATGGCCACCCCTTTGAGCGTGCACCGCCAACCGGGAAGCTTATCGCCGTTATCGGCGCCGGGCCTGCGGGTTTGGCCTGTGCCCATGCTTTGGCCAAATTGGGGCACTCAATTCGCATATATGAAGCGAAACCAAAACCCGGCGGGCTGAACGAATACGGGTTGGCACCCTATAAAATGGTCGACGATTTCGCCGCCCGGGAAGTCCAGTTCATCCTCGGCATTGGCTCCATATCAATACATTATAACAAAGCACTGGGGCGGGACGTAACACTGGATGGGTTGCGCGAAAGCACCGACGCCGTATTTATCGGCATCGGCCTGAGCAAACCGCGCTGGCTCGGCGTTGAGGGCGAGGATTTGCCAGGCGTTTCCGACGCACTTGGGTTTATTGAACATATCCGCCAAGCCGGAGATTTAGCAAAGCTGAACATCGGCAATGATGTGGTCATTATTGGCGGCGGCAATACAGCAATTGATGCCAGCGTGCAGGCCAAGCGGCTCGGCGCAAAAAACGTCACCCTTGTTTACCGGCGCGGCGCAGAGCAAATGGGGGCAACGATCTGGGAACAAGAACTGGCCGCCAAAAACGGAGTGATGATCCGCCATTGGGCCAGTCCGGTGCGTATCTGTGGCCAAGAGACGGTCACATCTGTCCGTTTTGATGATATGCAGCTTAAATCCGGGAAACTGGTTGCCGCAGGCGAACCGTTCGAAATTAAGGCCGATCAGGTGTTAAAGGCGATCGGTCAACAATTGGTCAGCGAAGATTTATCAATAATAAAATCGTCGTCGATGATAATGCACAAACGTCTCTGGCAGGCGTATTTGCCGGCGGCGATTGTATTGCCTCGGGGGAAGATCTCACGGTTCAGGCCGTTGAAGACGGCAAACAGGCCGCACGCGGCATTGCTTTAATGTTGGAGGGTTAAATGGCTGATCTGGGCTGCACCATCGCTGGTATCGACACGGTCAATCCGTTCTGGCTAGCTTCCGCGCCTCCGACGGACAAGAAATACAATGTCGAGCGCGCATTTGCTGCCGGCTGGGGCGGGGTTGTCTGGAAAACCGTCGGCATTGATCCGCCCGTGGTCAATGTTACCAGCCGTTACGGTGTTCACAAGGATTTGGGCCGGGGGATATTGGGCATTAACAATATTGAACTTATTTCTGATCGTCCTTTGGATGTGAACTTGCGCGAAATTGAGCAAGTACGCAAAAATTGGCCAAAACGGATTATTATCGGCTCCATGATGGCACCCCTCGAAGAAGAACTTTGGAGAGACTTGGCCATAAAACTAGCCAATGCCGGCGTGCACGGGATCGAGCTTAACCTCGGATGTCCGCACGGCATGTGCGAACGCGGCATGGGATCGGCGATTGGCCAGGTGCCGGAGCTGGTTGAGCGCACAACAAGGTGGGTGCGCGAAGCGGTTGATCTTCCGGTGTTTACCAAGCTCACCCCCAATACCACCGATATCCTCCTGCCCGCCGAAGCCGCCCTTAAGGGCGGTGCCCATGCGGTGGCTTTGATCAACACGCTCAATTCCATCGCCGGGGTTGATCTGGACACAATGGCACCCAGCCCCGTGGTTGACGGTAAGGGCACACACGGCGGGTATTGCGGCAGTGCGGTTAAGCCGATTGCCTTGCATATGGTGGCAGAAATTGCCCGAGACGCCAGCACGCAAGGGCTTGATATTTCCGCTATTGGCGGCATTACCACATGGCGCGACGCAGCCGAATTTATTGCGCTGGGGGCCAATGCTTTACAGGTCTGCACGGCGGCCATGTTATACGGGTTTAAAATCATCGAAGACTTAAACGAAGGCTTGTCGGATTTTATGGACGCCAAGGGCTATAAATCCATCGAGGA
>QIKS01000149.1 GCA_003233025.1 Hellea balneolensis
GGCTGCGTTCCCATAAGCCACAATGCCATATCCAAATCATGGGTCATCAAATCGAGCGTCACCGATACGTCACTGCCCCGGCGTGAAGGCGGGCCAGAGCGAATTGCGGTTATTGACAAGGGCTTTTCAGACAGGCTGTCCAGGCCAATAGCCCTGGCGACAAAGCGTTCTTGATGTCCAACTTGCAAGACCAGATTATTGTCGTCAGCCAAATCGACCATTGTTGTTGCCATGTCCAAACTGGCCGCCAATGGTTTTTCCACAAGCACGTGCCGCCCGGCTTTTAACGCAGCGATGGCAATCGGCCCGTGGTGGATGGCCGGGCATGCGACAATAACCGCCTTCGCGTCAGCAAGCAATGTGTTGCAATTATCATAAGGATTTGTGCCGTGCTTTTTGGCCGCTATGCGAACTTTGTCGTGATTGGGGTCAAATATGCCAACCAAATCAAGGCGCGGATGGGCGGCGCATTTCGCTGCGTGGTAGCCGCCAAATACGCCAGCGCCAATGACGCCTATTTTCAAAGTTTTGCTCATAATCGAACTTTCCCCTATTCAGCCCTACTATTCAAGTGCTAGATAACAGATATACAATTTGTTGCATACAACAGGAGAGTGGCCATGAGCTTGATATCAAAAAATATGTGCATGAAATCTTACCCGAAAGGCACACCGACGCCTGATAATTTCACTATGACAACAACCGATGTCGCCCCGGCCGGGGACGGCGAAATTACCGTGCGCAATCATTGGATGAGTGTTGATCCTTATATGCGCGGTCGGATGAGCGGCATTCGCACCTATATCGATCCTTTCCAGCTCGGCGAACCCATGGAAGGGGGGGCGGTTGGTGAAATTATCCACTCGGGCCATCCTGATTACGCCGTGGGCGATTGGGTTATGACCATGCTTGGCTGGCGCGAGATATTTACGGCGTCCGTCGATAGTTTGAAGAAAATAATGTTACAAAAGGTTGATATCAACCTGCTGCCGGCGCAAAATTACTTAGGTGTTGGCGGTATGCCGGGCCTGACTGCCTATGCGGGCTTGTACAAAGTGGCCGGGTTTAAACCCGGCGAAACCGTGCTGGTTTCGGGTGCGGCGGGGGCGGTTGGCTCTATTGTTTGCCAGCTTGCCAAGGCGGATGGGGCCACTGTTGTCGGCCTTGCGGGCAGTGACGAGAAGTGCAAATGGCTCGAATCACATGGTGTTGACACGGCTATAAATTACAAAACATGCGAAAATCTGACAAAAGCACTGCAAAAAGCTGCGCCGCGCGGGTTTGACGTCTATTTTGAAAATGTTGGCGGCGATATGCTGAAAGCGGCGCTCGATACAATGAAAATGTTCGGCCGAATTGCCGCCTGTGGCATGATTTCCCAATATAATAATGAGAAGCCGGTTCCTGGCCCGGACAATTTAGTGATGATTGTTGGTAAGTCTTTGAAAATACAAGGTTTTATCGTCTCCAACTATGCACAATATGTGCCGGAATATCTGATGAAACTTGGCCCGCTTATGGCGTCTGGTCAACTTGTCCAGCAAGAAACCGTCGAGCAAGGTATTGAAAACGCAGGCACTGCATTTTTGCGATTGTTTAGCGGTGACAAGCAAGGCAAAATGTTGGTAAAATTGACGTAATCCCCCATAAAACCGCACCTTTTAACTTGACGTTAACCATTAACAGCGTTCTATGGGCTCACAGATTTCGCACAATCCTGGGCGGGACGAAACCGATTATGGAGATAGCCATGAACAAGAAAGAACTTATTAGCGCAGTTGCCGGTCAGTGCGGATGCACACAAGCCCAAGCTGGCGAAATGTATGATGCCCTTACCGGCACTATTGTGAGCGAGCTTAAAAGCGGCAATGAAATAAATATGCCCGGCTTTGGCAAATTTATTGCCAAGCATCGTCCTTCACGTCAAATGCGCAATCCGGCTACGGGCCAAATGATGATGAGCAAGGCAAAAACATCTGCCCAGTTCAGAGCATCATCAAATCTAAAAGACCTCTAAAAATACGCTCCCACGTATTCGGAAGTTTAGACCACCGCATTTTTTGCGGTGGTTTTTTTGTGCCTTAAGCGGTGGTTTTTTGTGCTCTAACTGGCCAAGGCTTGCTTGCTCACATTGCGGTTCGCCCGCAATTCCTCTGCAATCAAGAATGCCAGTTCCAGCGCTTGGTCGGCGTTGAGGCGCGGATCGCAATGGGTGTGGTAGCGCGAGGATAAATCTTCCTCTCGCACCGCCTTGGCACCGCCAATACATTCGGTAACATTCTGGCCAGTCATTTCAAAATGCACCCCGCCCGGCCAGCAGCTTTCTGCGTGTAGCACCTGCATAAATGCTTTTACCTCTGCCAAAATATTATCAAAGGGCCGGGTTTTATAGCCCGACGCCGTCTTGCGGGTATTGCCGTGCATAGGGTCGCATGACCATACCACATGCTTGCCAGATGCCTTCACTGCCCGTGCCAAAACGGGAAGCTCGCGCGCGACCCGTTCATGACCATAACGCGCAATGAGCGTCAGACGCCCGGCAATATTTTCAGGGTTGAGCTTGTCCATGAGCCGCAAGAGATCATCGGCGCTCATTTCCGGGCCAATTTTCATGGCAATCGGGTTTTCCACCCCGCTTAAAAATTCGACATGGGCGCCGTCCAATTGCCGTGTGCGATTGCCAATCCACAAGAGATGCGCCGATGTATCATACC
This sequence comes from Hellea balneolensis, assembly GCA_003233025.1. Classification (GTDB taxonomy): domain Bacteria; phylum Pseudomonadota; class Alphaproteobacteria; order Caulobacterales; family Maricaulaceae; genus Robiginitomaculum_A; species Robiginitomaculum_A balneolensis_A. The sequence continues at coordinate 2,715 of QIKS01000149.1, forward strand.
AGCGCCCCGTCGTGCTATCGATGCGGGTCATGGCTTGCTCATAGCCAAGCAACAAGCCTTCATGGCTGGTGTAATATTCCGTGGTCGCCATTTGCGGCGTGCTTTGCGGTGTCACGCCGCAAGCTTGCATGAAATCCATAGCGTCGGTGATTTTATCGCACAGCTCCTGGTATTTTTGCGTCTGCTCACTATCGCCGACAAAGCCCAATGTCCATTTGTGGATATTGCGCAAATTGGCATAACCGCCCGTTGAAAACGCCCGAATAAGATTGAGCGTCGATGCGGATTGTCCGTAAGCTTTGAGCAGTCTTTCAGGGTCAGGCACACGGCTCTCGGGTGTGAAATCCATGCCGTTAATATTATCGCCCCGGTAACTGGGCAGGGTAATCCCGTCGCGGGTTTCCGTTGGTGATGAACGCGGCTTGGCAAATTGTCCGGCAATGCGGCCAATTTTAACAACCGGCTTGCCACCACCATATGTCAGCACGACAGCCATCTGCATCATGACGCGAAACATGTCGCGTAGGTTATCGGGATGAAATTCCCGGAAGCTCTCGGCGCAATCGCCGCCTTGCATCAGGAAGGCATTGCCCATGGCCACCTGCCCAAGCCGCTCGGTCAAGCGGCGCGCTTCACCGGCGAACACCAAAGGCGGATAGCCGCTTAAGGTTTTTTCCACATCGGCCAGATGTTTCTTATCCGGATAATCTTCGGGTATATGTTTTGCCGGTTTTTGTCGCCAACTTGATGGTGTCCATTTGCTCATCGAAATTCTCATTTTTTTTTCAAGGATATAGTAAAACGCCCCGCCGGGCAAAAATGCAAGCAAAAAACGAAGATGATGTGCAGATAGTGTTTGGCCAGATTTGTCGTTGTATTGTCACGGCTGGGTTCATCCTAAAATAGGGGGCCGGCAAAAGGGAGGCGATTGTGGCGGGCGGCACATATCTGTGTATAAATCCGCACTTGCATAACCCGCCGACTAGCGCCATATAAGCGACACATTTTGCAACCATCCGGAGCGCCTTATGGCCCGTAAATTTATTTATCATATGCAGGGTTTGTCGAAAAAATTTGGCAATAAAACTGTTTTGGACAATATCCATTTATCTTTCTATCCCGACGCTAAAATCGGCATGGTGGGGGTCAATGGTTCTGGTAAATCGACCTTGCTTAAAATTATGGCCGGGCTTGACGACGATGTCAGCGGTGAGCATTGGGCGGCGGAAGGCACAAAAATAGGTTATTTGGCCCAAGAACCGCGCCTTGATGAGAGCGCCGATGTTTGGGGTAATGTGATTTCGGGTTGTGAAGACAAGCAGATTTTCGATGCTTATAATGCGGTCGCCGTTAAAATGGCCGAAGAATATACCGACGAATTGATGGAAGAAATGACGGCCCTGCAAGAAAAGGTCGATGACCGTGATGCTTGGGATATTGACAGCAAAATCGACATGGCCATGCAAGCTTTGCGGTGCCCGCCAAAAGACTGGCCCGTCGACAATCTGTCTGGCGGGGAAGCCCGCCGGGTGGCGATTTGTCAGCTTTTGCTGTCCAAGCCCGATATGCTGTTGATGGATGAGCCGACAAACCATTTGGACGCGGAAACCGTGGCTTGGCTGGAAAATTATCTGATAAAATATACCGGCGCGGTTATCTTGATTACACATGACCGGTATTTCTTGGATAATATCACCAGCTGGACGTTGGAGCTTGACCGGGGGCGGGGACTGCCACACGAAGGAAATTACTCCTCATGGGCGGCGTCCAAACATGATCGTATGCGCCAAGAAGGCCGCGAGGGCGATGCCAAGGAACGGGCTTTGAAACGCGAGCTGGAATGGATACGCTCCAACCCGAAAGCCCGCCAAGCCAAATCAAAAGCGCGGATAAAATCCTATGAAGCCATGCGCGACGCGGCCGAGAATGAGAAAGTCGGCGTTGCCGAAATCCGTATTCCGCTTGGCCCCCGGCTTGGCAATCTGGTGGTTGAGGCTGACAAAATCGAGAAGGGGTTTGGGGAGAAATTACTGATTAAGGATTTGTCTTTCCGCCTGCCACCCGGCGGCATTGTCGGGGTTATCGGCCCCAATGGCGCTGGTAAAACCACCTTGTTTAAAATGATAACCGGGGTGGAAAAACCTGACGCTGGCACGTTTAAAGTCGGGGAAACCGTCGAGCTTGGCTATGTTGACCAAAGCCGCGATGCGCTCAACCCGGCCCATAATGTCTGGCAAGAAATCACGGGCGGCGTCGATGTGCTTAATCTCGGCAAGCGCGAAATGAACAGCCGGGCTTATGTAGGTGCGTTTAATTTCAAAGGCACGGATCAGCAAAAAAATGTCGGTAAGCTGTCAGGCGGTGAGCGCAACCGGGTGCATTTGGCCAAGATGTTGACCAAGCCGTCCAACTTGCTTTTACTCGATGAGCCGACCAATGATTTGGATATGGAAACTTTATCGGCGCTGGAAGTTGCCTTGGAGCATTTCGCAGGATGTGCGGTTATCATTTCCCATGACCGGTTTTTCCTCGACCGTATCGCCACGCATATTCTGGCCTTTGAAGGGGACAGTCATGTGGAATGGTTTGAGGGCGGGTTCTCCGATTATATCGAGGATAAAAAACGTCGCCTCGGCCCGGATGCAGAC
>QIKS01000193.1 GCA_003233025.1 Hellea balneolensis
AAAATCCGTCAAATGCATCCAGAGCGCCACCGCGTTGCCCGGCACTTGCGCTTTGCCCGGCTGCGCCTCCTTCATCATTGATAATAACGATTGGAGAACGCCGCCGTCTTTCCGCTTCTTTTTGCGCTTCCAACAAACGCCTTTGCGCATCTTTAAGGCGCTCCAGCTCCAAAGCATGTAGTTGACGCATCCGCTCAACTTCCAGCGGATCAATCCCGATTTGTGGCGCAGCTTGCGCACTTTCAGCCGCCCGGATCGCTTGTTGCACTTCCGGCAGCTGCGTCGCATCTGACGCCGATGGTCTGTAACTCGGAACTTCGACGGTTTGCACTTTATCGCTGCTAAATTGTGTCCAGGCAAATACCGCAACACCGACAACAGCGGCCGCCATAAACATATAGCCTGACAGTTTCGAATTTCCGGCAGATAGGGGCCGTATTTCTCGATCAGAATCGATGTTTTCGGGGTATTTATCTGTGTGTTGATCGTCGGACATTAATGGTTTCCTTTCAATGAAAAGAGGGTCGTCCCCTGTTTGTAATCATCATTAAAAACGCAAGCTTCCTGCTCGCCGTGCCGCAATGTAAATTGACCTGCAAGGCGCTCGACAACAACATATTCACCTTCGATATGGTAATTGACGATCGATTCGTTGCGCTTTTTATCCACGGCAAATATGGCCGGTAAACTATCCATGTCAGGGAATTTGAAATAGGTAAATTCACCATTATCAAACACCGCGCTGGGTGACAGCGCTTCTTCGCCTTTGAAGGAATAATCAAAGTTTAAATCTTTGGGCGCCCCGGCAGACTGAATACCGGATTCAGAAATTTTTGTTCTTGCCCCGTAAGGCGTTGCGCCCCCTGTTCCAGGATACAACACGGCTTTACCGTCAGTATAATCTTGAACCGAATCAGCTGGGTAGCTGAACTTCAACATATAGGTGATATTGCTGTCACGCGCAGAACTGGCAATGCCGGAACTTAACTCGAAATTATAAATCCGCCGGTCCGTAATCACTGTCATATTGGTGACCGCCCGTTCTTCTACAGGTTTGACAAAAAGCAAATTTCCAACCTTGTTGGGTACAACTTGCCACGCCACAGAATCGCCGATGGAAATGTTTTGAATTTTTTCATATGGCGCGAACCGGATCGTTGTTTGATAGCCATAAAATCCTTTTAACGTGGTCACATCATTTTCATTATAGGATACGGTTTTGACGCGCGGGTCGGCTGATAATCCTTTTGGAGATGTTGCCGCCATTGCCGTTCCTGACAAGCTCGCCGCAACGCCCAATGCTAAAATTAGTTTCTTCATAATATTCTCCGTTCTTTGCTTCGTGTTAAAATTAAATGCTTTCGGGATCGACCCGGTAACTCACGACAATGAAACCAAGCGGGTTGATAAACCGCTCCGCTGCCGGAATTTTCAGATCGACAAATTTATACCCGATAGTGGCAATCCAGTGCTCCGTCTGGGTTTGGTTGTTATCAACCTGCTCGGTTGAAAACCGAATAAAGGCAGCATCACCAGCAGCGTCCATCGATACGCTTTTGAGCTTCACTTCGCGTTTTGACAATGTGTTAAATTTTTTAACCTGTTCTGCCAAATTGACATTATAGCGCCTATATATCGGCGCATCAGAAGTCAGCCTGATTTTATTCAACCGCTCTCTCATATCCGTGCTGTCAAAGGTTTCACGCGCAACAACATAGCGGACCAATTCCGCTTGAATGATCGCTTCATTCTCGGTCAACACAGACTCGCGGTTTAGTTTTTGAATTTCCTGCAAATAACCATTGGTTTTATCAACCATGATAACATAGGGCTGGGTCTGCTTTAACGGCGTTAAGAAAACCACCGCCGCAACAGAAGTCGCTGCAATGGCCAATGAGCATCCGGCAATAATCCAGGCAATCCACCGGGATCTTTTCATGCTGCCATACAGCTCTTCGTCCCATGCTTTGGCCATGTTAAAATAATCGCTCTCGTTTTGGGTTTGTGGTTCCATATCATTCACCTTGTCGTTGGATTTGTTCATATCAGCCACCTATGTCCGTTCAGTCGTTCGGGCGCTGGCGTTGGAGGTACCAACACCAGCGTTAGCGAGACCAAATGCACCGATAATCCGGTTTGCCAGCAAGGGTGCCTGGATAATCAGCATCAAGCCGATAAGGCTGAGCGCACATACGGGAAACAAAACCGGGATTGTAATGTTTTTGTAACCGCCAAATGCACCGCTCAATTGGGTGGCATTGTCATAAGCAAAATTTGCGGCTCCACTAACCATGCTTAAAACAAGGACAAACAAAATATAGGCGATGATGACGGTCAGCGATAAGACGATCAATTGCCGAAACCAGCCCAACAAAAAATGATTGGAATAACCGATAAGAGATGCCGTAAATACCAGAGGCGCAAGGATAAATAAAAGCACCGAGACAATTTTAGCAACGATGATAATCATCATGGCTGCCACAACCGGAGCCATATAAACCACCCAGACAACAAACCCGGTTCCCGATGCGCCCTTATGCACAACTGTAAAGTCGCCGATCAATTTCAAAATCGCTCGGGAATAATCATCAACAAGCGAGGTTAGGTTCGGGTTTTGGATAACAAAACTTCCGCTCGTCCCGTCAACCGTTGTTGCGGCGCTATAACTGATACTTGGATCAAGCGCCCCCAGAAAGAAATTGGCGATATAAGTCGGCACCGTCCAAAACACGTTGTAAAATATTTTCGCAAACCAGAAATATGATGTCACAAAAACGACAATCAAGACAAGTTTACTGATCCGCACCGCTGCCTCATTTAGGGACATGGCAACTTTGCCAGACATTATAGAATATCCGATCAAGGCGACATAGATGGCCGCTGTCACCATAACGGGGCCAGCAAAGCCGTCAAACACACTCCCCGCCGCATCTAACAATTGATAGATCGGCGTATCAGCCGAAGCGATGAAAGTGTCGTAAACACCATCCGGATTATCAAAGTCTACTGCACTGGTCATAATTGTTATCCAAATCTATGCGAAGCAAATATGTTGATCATCTCGCTTCATCCAAATATCTGCTTTAAACTTGAACTGCGTCCGGCCAACGTGTTGCTGGTTGTTCAAGGTTTTCACCGTCAAACCCTGTGCCAACTTGTTTGTTGATAGGCACCCGATTGCCACAAGGGTCGGTAAGGCCAGCGCTTGGGCCACACGGTGCCTTTAGGTTTTTTGGTGTCAATGCACACGCTTGCAACGCCGTTCCAACGCTTAGTACAAGCAATATTTTGTATGTATTTTTCATAAGTCTCTCCATGGTTTTCGTTTTTCGTTACTGATTTTTGATGCCCCAGATCGTAAATTTTGAATCGTCCTTGCCAATTTGTTGGCTAAGCTGCTGGCGCGTTAAATTAAGATGAACACTTTGTAGTTCCATCATTTTCATCAAAGCCCTGCCATTTTCCAGCGCCAGAATATTCGCCAAAGTTTCTCGCCCCTTCTGGTCTTCTGTTGACCCCATTTCTTCTTCAATATCGTCATAACGAGTGTAGCGGTCCGCCATGTCTCCAAGGGTTTCTTGGACCGCATATCCGGCAAAATAAACACTGTCCGTCAGCTCTTGCCTTTGGGCGAACAGCCCGCTGCCCCCGGCAAAAAGTGCCTCGGCGGACAGAAAGCCATATTGTTCAGAGAACGTCTCCAAAGCGCTATCTGATTGCGACAACCCCAGCCCCATTGCGCTACCTTCCTGACGGTAAATCTCTGCCAGCTTGTTGCGGGCTTCCTCGCCTTCCGACCCCGCACCGATTAAATCCTCATATATCGAGCCGATCATGCCTTCCTTGATCTCTTTGATGTGCTCCTCAATCATTTCTGTCAGTTCTTGTATTTTTGCATTGCTCTCTTTGATCTCTTCCAAAGTGTTTTGTGAGCGCTCAAGCAGGTCGTATTCTTTTTGCAGTTCTTGAAACAAGCGTTGCCATTGTTGTTGGCTTTGGCGTTGCCCATTCCCGACAATATTAGCAAGATTACCATCGATTACCGCCATTTGAGCCTGAGCGGAGGGAGGCGTGTAAACATTGAAAGAAAGCAATATCAATCCTGTAAAAACTGTTTTCATGGCACGCATATCAAGCCTCTTTCTCTTTCCTTTTTTCGTGAAAAACCGGCAGCCAGTCCGCAGGCGCGTCGCCAACCTCCTGGCGAATTTCTTGCAACAAACGCACGGTTTCGGTGCGCCCGGACAAGACGGCAAGCGCATCATCCAGCCCGGCTAGGTCCAGCTTGGCTACCGCCGAGGCCGTGCCTTGTTTGATAAGAAAATGCCGGGCGCCAAGGGGTGATTCCTTGACAACCCGGAACTCCGCCTCGGAAAGGGAAAAACCGCCGCGGTAGTCTTCTTCTCTTGCTTTTGGGTTGGGCATAAAAATTTGCGTCGGGCACTGTTCAATTAACGAGTCGGCAATGGAACTGCTGACCGCGTCACTGGCAGATTGGGAGCCAAAACCGATCACTCCGTTTTGCTTTCTGATCGTCTTTAGCCAGTCCTTGATCTTGTTGGCAAATACCGGATCATCCAGCGCTTTCCAGCCTTCATCAATGAAAATCAACGATTTGGTTCCGTCCAAGGCCATGCTGGCCCGGTGGAACATATACAAAAGTGTCGGCGTGCGAATGATCGGTGCGTCCAATATGGATGTTAAATCAAAAGCGATGACTTTTTGCTGCAGATCCAACAAATCATCCGGGTTATCAAACAGCCAGGCATATTCTCCCTTGCCGTGCCATTTCTCTAGATCACGCCCCAATTGCTCATCCCGGCTTTGTCCGTAAACCAGCTCCTGAAACACACTCATATTTTGCGCCAACTTGCTTTGGGTCGCATTTTCAGAAATGGCCTTGACCAAAATTTTGTCCTCGTCAGAACTCGTCTCTCGGCCTAACAAGCTTTTGATCCAATCAAATTGAAACGATCTGTTCTCCGGTGTATCTGGTAGTTGTAGGGGGTTAAACCCGGTCGGTGTTCCTGGCTCAATCAAACCATAAGCGCCGCCAATGGCCCGGATCATAATCTCCGCACCCCGGTCTTTATCAAAGAAAATACAGCGTGGTTTAAATTTTTGTGCCTGGGAAAGCAGGAAGCCAAGCAGGACAGTTTTGCCAGAACCTGACGGCCCGATACAGGTAAAATTACCCAAATCGCCCACATGAAAATTAAAGTGATAGGGCGTGCCGGCAACGGTTTCAAATGTTGTCACACAATCGCCCCAATGGTTGCCGGTTGCTTTGCCG
>QIKS01000281.1 GCA_003233025.1 Hellea balneolensis
CGCTGGAAAATGTTGTACGGCACACAACCATTGGACTGATCAAAACAGACTGCGTTTCCGTTTGCGTCTGTTACAACGTCAATCGCTTGAGCAAGATTGTCGATCTGGAAGTCATTTGTAGACGTGCCTTCGTCTTTTGACTTGGAGTACTGACCAAAGACTTCATAGTCCCATGTTTCCGCGATTGTACCGCGGGCACCACCAACGAAACGCATGGCCTGGCTTTCAAGGCGCGAGTTACGCGATCCACCTTCGACGTTACGGTGAGTTGCCGTAATCCCGCCAATCAGGGCACGCGTCCCATCCGGGTTAAGCCCTGTCGCAATTTGATCAGGCGTACACAAAAGTACAGACTCAGACTGAGCGATCGAGCGCCCGTCTGCGGTCACAGGGTCTTGGATGAGCGGGTTGTCACAATTGATCGTGCGCTGGAAGAAACCAAATGATGCTGTCGGCGCGATTTGCGCGTCAGATGTCGTTTCCGTGAAGCCAAAGTCTGCAAAAAGCTCATGCCCATCGGCAATCTCATAATTAGCTTTCGTGTGGATCTGGAAGCGTTCTGACGGGCGTTGGAAGAAGTTGGAAGCCCCAAAGTTAAAGGTTTCAGCAGGGCCGCCAGCGAACGGTGTGAATGAGCCGTCTTCCTGCTGGAAGAAGTCGGTTGCGCCGAAGTCAGTGACATTGTTGAAGCGGCGGAAGTTAGACGACCCCACACAGCCAAAGCCGTTTGTGGTACCACCGCCCAATGTACAGGCGCCACCTATACGATCAGCCCCTATAATATCTTGACGGTTTTGATAAGAGGCAAAACCAACAATATTACCACGACCATCATCGAGGTTTGCACCAAAGGTTACAGATCCGGTGATTTCTTGACCGTCTGTGACGCTTCCCGGAATTGGCACCTGCGCAACGTTTAAAACGTCTCTAAATATATCATTGCCACTATTGCCACTTTGTGCAAAGCCGTATTGTATATCGAGCTCAACGCCTTCAAAGTCATCCTTCAAAATGAAGTTCACGACACCCGCGACAGCATCAGAACCGTAAACAGCTGAAGAACCACCTGTCACAACCTCGATGCGCTCAACGAGGTTAGTTGGAACAAGGTCAATATTGACTGCGATAGATGATGAGGTACCATAAGGGAGGCGACGACCATCGATAAGGGTCAATGTACGTTGTGCACCCAGACCGCGAAGATTGAGTTGCGACGTACCGGTGGCACCATTTGATACTTCAGATGTCTGCGCAGCTGAAATCTGCGGAAGGGCATTGGTTAAGTCTTCGATGTTGACAACACCGCGGGCCTTAATTTCTTCATTGGAAATTGACAAAATCGGCTGAGCCGCTATCAAATTTGGGTTAACTTTCAGGCGCGAACCGGTGACGATAACCTCGTCATCACTTGCATCTTGCGCGTAAGTTGGCGCTGCGACTGCGGTCATCATGACCCCAGAAAGTAGCGTGGAAAGCAATAAATGCTTTTTGTTTAATTTTAACATGAGAAACCCCTTCAACTGGCTTTTCTGATTGAACGCTTTAGAATATGAACCAAAAAGGTAATTTTCTAAAAACGCAATTTACCCGCAAATCGACTTCGCGAAACTTATACAATATATTCATAGACATTACTAAAAGTTAACTCAAGGGGCCAACGACGTTTTTTCATGTCCAAATGCATTACTCTTGCTACCTGTTGCAAAAATACACATCTTACACCAAGATCGCCACAACGACCATTTATGTTTTCTCCTTTTGAAAACGGGTCTGGGGATAGAGGTGTGGGTGCGCCATTTGGTTGCCGACAATTGTTTTTAAGCAAATAGTGGTAAAACTCTCTCTTGGCCTAGACTTAAATCTATGCCATTTTGTAGTGGTACGGGCATTGCTCCGGCCATTTAATCATAAGGGTGAGCGCAGAGGCGCTCACAGCTAAGCCGGGTGCGCTATGTCGTCTTTTTCCTCACCGCAAAAAAATACAAGTGTTGTGCTGTGGCTCGGCTTTATGATTTTTTTGGTGGCGGTGATGATTGTATTGGGCGGAGCGACGCGGCTGACAAATTCCGGCTTGTCCATCACCGAATGGCGCCCAATTAGCGGCGTATTGCCGCCTTTATCGGATGCAGGCTGGGCATTGGAATTTGAGAAATACAGGAAAATTCCTGAATTTTCCGCTGAAAACCCGGATATGGATATGGCCGGGTTTAAATTTATCTATTTCATGGAGTGGAGCCATCGCCAGCTGGGGCGGTTTATCGGGTTGGCCTACGCGCTGCCTATGGTGGCGTTTATGATATTAGGCAAGTTGGGGCGCGGCCATGGCGGGCGGTTTATTTTCATTTTGTTTTTAATCGGGTTGCAAGGGGCAATTGGGTGGTGGATGGTGGCCAGCGGGCTTAAGGGCGGGCGGGTTGATGTATCCCATTACAGGCTGGCAGTGCATCTGGGCATGGCATTTGTCATTTTGGGGTTTTTGCAATGGACATGGATGGACGTGCGCAAAAATTGGCCACCGCGAGAAATTCAGCAAAGATTAGGAAAAAGGACGGCGATACTGCTGTTATTTGTCTTTTTACAAATTATTGGCGGGGCTTTCGTTGCCGGAACTCATGCGGGCCAAGCTTATAATACCTGGCCATTGATGGACGGCGGTATTGTGCCTGGTGGCTATCTGGCCATGCAGCCTCTATGGATAAATATGGTTGAAAACACGGCCAGCATTCAATTTAACCACAGGGTTTTTGGCTATATTGTCTTGTTAAGCGCTCTATGGCTTTGGCTGTCTGCACGGCGAATACGCGAAACCCATATGCGGCTGGCGAGCGGTGTCGTCTTGCTTGCTGTTGTTTTGCAAGTGGTTTTGGGCATTGCCGCTTTGCTGACCATTGTCGAGCTGCCCTATGCTTTGGCCCATCAGGCGGGGGCTATATTCGTGTTTCTAGCTGCGGTCTGGGCAGCGCGCCAGGCCCGCGTTCGTCTCTATTGAGCGGAGATTTGGCGGGTGATATATTCGGCGCTGATAAAGACCACTCTCGAACTGTCCGCGTCCAAAAGTCCGACAAAGCCGTCCCTGAAGGCCCCGCCGCCAAAATTGGCGCTGGTTGCGCTCATGGCCTGTGCCTGGCTTAACCCGCGAATACTCAAGCCGTCGATAATGTTGAGCTTAAACAGAACCTGTAAATCCTGCCCATCGGCAATAAATAGCCCTGTCTCCGTCAACAACAAGACAAGCGCATTATCCGTGCCACTGTTGAGCACGACAAGGGCATGGGTGCCCGGGGGCGCATTATGTTTGCGCCAATTTGTGCCGTCATAATGATGCAAGATGGTTTGTGCCTTTTTGCGCGACAGGGCATAGACATGGCTCTCCCCCGACACACATGCAAAAATATCAGCGGGGGCAGGGATGGTTTTGTCTATTCTTTGCTCGATGACATTATCCTGGGTGCTAAAACCAAGGGTGATTAACTGGGCGTTGTCAGTTAACAGCAGGGCATTATCAGCCATTGTTTTGCCAGCCATAGGCGTGTTGGCGCAAAAGCCTATGGGTGTCAGCGCTTCGCCGCTATACAGCATTTGCGAAAACCCGCCTTTATTACCGGATTCAACGAAGGCGACAAGTGAAGCATTTTCAGTGCTGGCTAGAAATATCCCCGGCGCACCAATGCGCGGCACTTCGACAATATGGGTAAACCCGCTCTTGGCGACACTTTGAAAGGCGCGTCCTTCAATATCCGTGGACAGCAAGGCCCCCGCTTGCGTCCGGATAATAATCCGGCCAAGCCAAGGGGCGACATCATTGGCAATATAGGCAAGCTCTTGCGCATCATCCTGGATTTCAAAAGCATGGGTGGCCCGCAAATCAATACTGGAGAGGCTGCTTTCATCGAAATCTGCTTGTTGTGTGCAATTGGCCAGCAGAAAACTGCCCATGCTGATAAACACAAATTTACGAAAAATGCCCATGAAAAACCTTGTTTCTTGCGTTTTACTCATGGGCAATCTAAGCCACAGCTTCAGAGATTGCCAGAGATTTCGAAAATGCGGTATTATAATACCGTTATTCTAATCATTTGTATTTATTGGATAAAATAAGGGAGCTCAAGAAAATAGTTGACGACCTTCCCGGATTTCTCTAAGAGGACGCCATTGCTAAAGGCGGGCGATTATTGTGCGCTCAAAATGCAGAAATTTTATAGGAAAACCATGAAAACCACTAAGTTCTTAAAAACCGCCGAGGTCGAAAAGAAATGGATTTTGCTTGACGCCGAGGATATTATTCTTGGCCGTCTGGCGACGTTCATTGCCCTGCATCTTCGCGGTAAACACCGTGTCGACTATACACCCCATGTTGATTGCGGCGACCATGTTGTTGTGATCAATGTTGAGAAGATTGCCCTAACTGGCAAGAAACGCGCGGACAAAATTTATTATCGTCATACCGGTTATGTTGGCGGCATCAAGTCGGTGACAGCCGGTAAACTTCTCGATGGCCGTTTCCCGGAGCGGGTTTTGAAAAAAGCCGTGCAGCGTATGCTGCCCAAGGAAAGCCCACTTGCCCGCAGACAGTTCTCCAACTTACATCTTTATGTTGGCCCGGAACACAAGCACGAAGCGCAAAAGCCAACGAAAATTGATTTTGCATCCCGCAATCCTAAAAATGTAAAGAGGGCTTAACATGGCGACCGAAACACATTCCCTTGATGATTTGAAAAAAGTGATGGCTGCGGAAGCGCCAAAGGCCGTCGGCACTGCTGGTACTGACGGGAGCGCGGAAGTCGTGGTTGACGCTGTAGAGGCGGCGCCATTACCAGAGCCAAAAATTGATGATTTAGGTCGGGCTTATGCCACCGGTAAACGTAAGAACTCCATTGCCCGTGTTTGGATTAAACCCGGCAGCGGTAAAGTGACGATTAATGGTCGCGACCAGGAGGTTTACTTTGCCCGCCCGGTTTTGCGCCTTATCATCCGCCAGCCTTTTGAGGCAGCCGAGCGGGTTGACAGCTATGACGTGATTGCCACGGTTAAAGGCGGCGGCCTATCTGGCCAAGCTGGTGCCGTGCGCCACGGTATTTCCAAAGCGCTCACCTATTATGAGCCACATTTGCGTACCCCTCTCAAAGCAGGCGGGTTTATGACCCGTGACAGCCGGGTTGTTGAGCGGAAAAAATATGGTCGTGCGAAAGCCCGCCGTAGCTTCCAGTTCTCAAAACGTTAGAGATTGCGTTAAGCAAAAAGAAGTTTTCTTCTTCTATTGTCAGGGCGCTCCTTTGGGGCGTCCTTTTTTTATGGCAGGGTGGGTTTTATGCAGGACGGTATGCGTAAATTAAAAACGGCGATTTTAGGGGCTTCGGGCTATACGGGCGCAGAAGCCGTGCGGCTGCTTTCGGGGCACCCAAATGTCAGCATTGCGGCGCTTACGGCCAACCGGCACGCGGGCAAAGCTTACGGCGATGTTTTTCCTCATCTGGCAAATGCCAATTATCCTGACTTGCAAAAATGGCAAGATGTGAATTGGGATAATATCGACG
>QIKS01000196.1 GCA_003233025.1 Hellea balneolensis
GGACTTCACGTTATTTCTTGATGGTAGATTAAGTCTTGCATCCAATTTTGAGCTAGATATTGACGCCTCTCATTGTGTCCTTTATTGAGGGGTTTATTGTGTCCTTTTATGAAAGAGAAAAACATTTAACCTATTGTATTATATAGGATTAATATATGAAAGAGGCTCCTGCTTGCGGACTCGAACCTTTGTAATAGCACCCCCTTAATATGGCTCTGGCAACAACCTCTCAAACTTTACAGGAACGGTGTGAGCAATTTTAAGAAGCTCATCGCGGCGATATTCCATTGAACCACCATCACCGTAACTTGGGCGAGAATTTTTGTGACCCATCAGTAGGCAGCGCAAAGCAAAATCTAGCCCTGCCTCTTGCATACGCTTTTCGAATGAATGCCTAAATGAGTAAATTCTGTGGTTTTTTGTTGGGAATAAATTACGGGTGCGAAAAGCTTTCATCAAGGACGCGGAAAGAAGGCTACCCTTATCGCGATAATGAGGAAAACCTTGAGGTGCGTTTTTCATCGCTGCCAATGAAACACCAACTAAGGGAATGTCCCTTATAGACGCTAATGACTTCACTTGCCTGTTAGTAGAGGCCCGGATTCGAATATGCGGAACATCATGGCCGAGAACAATGTTTTCTTCTTGCAAATTCGCTAATTCACTTGGTCGGCATCCTGTTTCTATCATGGCATAAAACAGAAGAGTAGCTTCTGAATTTAGTCCTTTAAATATAGTCGGGTTCAGAAACTGTTGCTTAACCCAGTCATCTTCGAAATGAGGGATGTCCTTAAGACCCGTTTCAGTGAAGTTTAAACGCCGGAACGGATTGTCTCGGTTTTCCTCACCAACGAACTCCCAATACTCTCGGTAGAGCTTGCGTAAGTTTCCCAATTCTCTGTTAGCGCTATTGGCGGTTAACGCACGTTGGTTTCTGGTAGGCACCAAACGCTTTGCCCACCATTTGTAAAACTTTCTGGCATGTTCGCGCGTAATTTTATCCATGGACATATCACCATGTAGTTTGATAAAATTGTTCACTGCGCGCAGCTTGATCTTACGCCAACCATTTATCTGCTCCTTGGACTTGCCAAGAAGTTCACTCATGGCTATTTCGTCACAATAAATTTTGAAAGCCTGAGTGACAGTGACAGATGGAGGGGTTACGGCGCCGAGAACGGCCTGTGTATCAAGTAAATCTGGTGCCCCGCCTCCTCGGCGCTCTAAACTCTCAAGCCGCCTCACAAGCTCCTCATGACCGTCTGACTGTAGTAAGTCATCCATAGGCATATATAAGAAGCCTTTCGCCATGGCTTGTCGCTTGGCAGCCTCAAACCTTTTCATAGCTAGTTGGGCCTTACGGCCTGTTATTCTTTCTTCATTAGTACGGCCTGACAAACTTGCCCAATATAAATCTTCCGCCTCAATGAGTGCATCACGGCGCACTCTTGCCACTTCAATGGATTCTGTATTGAGACTTTTGCGAATATATATTCGAGTATCGAGGTCAGAATAATGTGCAGGTATACGTCTAGCATAATGCCAATGCTTTCCCCGCTGCTGAAGATACCTATTTAGCTCTCTCATAATGTACTTTCTTACCGCTTTGATACACAAATTGATACACATTATGATACACAAAAACAAGCCCCTTGGGCCTGAAGTTGAAAGTTAATTATTTTTAGTGTTTATTTTCAATGACTTAAGCCTCACAAAGAGGAAAAAGTTGGTACGGGTGAGAAGACTCGAACTTCCACATCTCTCGATACCAGAACCTAAATCTGGCGCGTCTACCAATTCCGCCACACCCGCACTGGGCGGGATGTGCCTTATTGACCTTCTCGCGTCAACAAAAAATTGCTCTTATTTTTCATGCACGGTCATGGGCGTATATTTTAGTGTATAGATGATGGCAATCACGCCCGAGAGCAGGTTGGCGGCGGCTATGCCCAGATATACGCCGGTCATTCCCCAAAGATATATACCAATCCAGATAAAAGGAATAAACAAGATGACCGAACGGATAATGGTAAAGATTAAACCGTATTTTGGCCGACCAAGGGCGTTGAGGCCGGCGGCGCTAACAAAGACCAAACCATAGCCGGCGAAGGTGACGGGGACAATCCAGAAATACGGGATAGCCAACGCAATAACGCTGGTGTCTCTGGTAAAGGCCAGCGGGATAACCTCGGCGAAAATGCCCATCAAAACGCCGATAAATATTCCCCAGACGAAACAAATTTTAAAGCAAAATACAAATGTCTCGCGCACACGCTGCGTCAAGCCCGCGCCGCCGTTTTGCCCGGTGATAGCGCCAATGCAGGCGGATAAAGCAAACAGCAAAGTCAGGGCCAACATGCCAACGCGGCTAACCACCGTAAATGCTGCGACCTCGGTTGTGCCCAAGCTGCGGGCCACGATAGCCGTGGCGGCAAGTCCTGAAAACGGGACAATAACATTTGTCCAAATCGCTGGAAAGCCAACATGTAATATGGCGACGGTGGAAGATTTTATCCGCGCCAATGTTAGCCCGACAAATGCCACGGCCCTACGGTGCAAGACAACGACGTAGAGGCCAAAACACATGGCCAGTCCATTGGCGATCAATGTCGCCAATCCTGCCCCTTCCACCTCCATGCGCGGAAACGGGCCGATGCCAAAGATTAAAAACGGGTCGATGATAATGTTGAGCACCGCGCCGCTAATCATGATGGTACTGGGCAAGAAAGCTTCGCCCCCTGCCCGCAAGATATTATTACACATCATCGCCAAACCCATGACCATTAGGCTGGGCAGCGCGTATTTTAAATACAACAAAGCCAGGGGTTTGATCTCTGCGGTCACCCCCATAATTTCCAAAACATAAGGGGTGGCAGCAAAACCCAATATCGTCAGGCCGATGGTGATCGCAAGCGTCAGCAACAACGCGCACGCGCCGTGAAGGCGGGCTTGGGCGGCGTCTTTGCGACCGATAGCCCGTGAAATAGCCGACAGCGTCCCGGCGCCAAGGCCGATATTGACGCTATTGCCGACAAAAACAATGGGGAAGCAAAACCCGACAGCGGCCAGAGCGTTGGTGCTGAGATGGCCGAGATAAATCGTATCGACCACCCCCGCCGACATCAGCGCTAATATGGCAATCCAGAACGGGCCAAGCATGCGCAAAACATGACGCGGCACCGAGCCTTTGGTTAAATCAACGGTTTTTGTCGCCATGTGCGCCCGCTACCGTTTAGGCAAAGTACTGTAAGCAGCCAAAGCCGCCATGCGTGTAACTTCAGACGCGCTCGCACCCAATCGGCAAATCTGCACCGGCTTTTCAAGCCCGGTTAGAAACGGCCCCAAAACGGTCGCATTGCCAACGGCGTCAAGCAATTGTGTTGAGATGCTGGCAGAATGAATGGCCGGCATGATAAGAACATTCGCCGCACCGCCCAGCCTGGAAAACGAATAGGTTAAAGCATGATTGGGGTTTAAGGCCACGCTGGCGCCTATATCGCCCTCATAGGCAAAATCGACATTGCGGCTGTCGAGGATTTTTACGGCCTCGCGAACCTTCTCCATTCTCTCGCCGCGCGGATTGCCAAAGGTCGAATAGGATATGAGCGCAACTTTCGGCACAAAGCCAAAGTTTTGAGCAAACCGGGCCGTGCTTTCCGCAATATCAGCCAGCTCGGTCGCGGTGGGAAATTCGGTAATGCTGGTATCGGCGATAAACAGGGTCTGGGTTTTGTTCACAACGATTGATACCCCCATCGTCCGATGTTCTTTCCTATAGTCCAGCACCCGCCTTACATCGCGCAAGGCAGCGTCATAATCGCGGGTCACCCCCGTAACCATGCCGTCGGCAAGGTCAAAAACCAACATCAGGGCCGAGAAAACATTGCGGTCATTATTGACCAGCCTTTGCGCGTCACGACGCAAGAAACCCCGTCTTTGCAAACGGCCATAGAGATGCTCGGTAAATTCGGCATTTCTGTCAAACAAACGGGCATTTAAAATCTCCAAACTGCCGTCATTCTCAATGCCCAACAGCTTCATATTGTCGTGGATAGGGCGCTCGCGACCGACCAATATGGCCTTACCCATGCCGCGTTGCTGGAAAGCTTGGGCGGCGCGGATGACCGCCGGTTCTTCGCCTTCGGCAAAGACAATCGTGCGCGGGTTTTCAATCACGCTGGCGGTAATACCTTGCAGCAAGGAAGCCGTTGGATCGCGGCGCTGGGCCAGGGATTTCGAATAGGCCTCCATATCCTCAATCGGTTTGCGCGCCACCCCTGTATCCATAGCCGCTTGGGCGACGAAGGGCGGTATTTTTGAAATCAATCTGGGATCAAAGGGGGCGGGAATGATATAATCAGGCCCGTATTGCGGCCGGTTGCCATGATAGGCCGCCGCAACTTCCTCCGGCACATCTTCACGGGCAAGCGCCGCCAAGGCATGTGCGCAGGCCAGTTTCATTTCCTCATTCACATGGCTGGCCCTGACATCCAAAGCGCCTCTAAAGATATAGGGAAAGCCCAGAACGTTATTGACCTGATTGGGATAATCGCTGCGCCCGGTGGCGATAATGGCGTCTTGGCGGACTTCCAGGATTTCTTCGGGCCGGATTTCAGGTATCGGATTGGCCATGACGAAAATAATCGGATTGGGGGCCATAGAGGCGACCATTTCTTTTGTCATAGCACCCGCCGCGGACAACCCTAGAAATACATCCGCACCCTTGGTCGCTTCTTCTTTGGTGCGAAATTTTGTGTCTATGGCATGGGGTGCTTTCCACTGATCCATGGCTTCTGTGCGGCCCCGATACAAAACACCCTTACTGTCAATAACAATGGCATTTTCATCCTTGACACCGAGCCTTTTAATCAAGGAAAGAACAGAAATACCCGCAGCCCCTGCCCCGGATAAAACCACCTTGATATCCTCAAATTTTCGCCCCGTCAGATCGCAAGCATTAATCAAGCCCGCCGTCGCGATAATCGCCGTGCCGTGCTGATCGTCGTGAAAGACGGGAATATCCAGCTTGTCGCGTAGCTCTTGCTCGATAATATAACATTCCGGCGAGCCAATATCTTCCAGATTAATGCCGCCAAATGTATTGCCAAACCGTTTGACGCATTCAATAAAAGCCTGCGGGTCTTCTTCCTCGACCTCAATATCGAAACTATCAATATCAGCAAAGCGCTTAAACAGGACGGCTTTACCTTCCATGACCGGCTTGGACGCGGCAGCACCAAGATTTCCCATGCCCAAAATAGCCGTGCCATTGGAGATAACCGCAACCATATTGCCCTTGGACGTATAATCATAAACGCTGTCAGGATTGTCGGCGATGGCTTGCACCGGAATGGCAACGCCGGGCGAATAGGCCAGCGCCAAATCCCGCTGCGTCGCCATGGGCTTGGTCGGCTCCATGGACAATTTCCCAGGCGTCGGTTTGGCGTGAAAATCCAAGGCCTGCTTTTCTGTAATAAAACTTTTCTTTATCTCTTTGGCCATATGCGTGTCTTTCCTGATTTTCGGAATAGTCACTTGTACCTAACCCGATTTAACCAGTTTGGATAGCCCAAGTTTAAGAACCAGCGACCACAAAACTGTGCTGCATGATTATACACAGCACCTTAAACTGCACAATTTTAAGGCAGAATGTTTCTTTATATGATGTCCAGCTCCCGACACAACAAAAAAAGATTTTCATGTGCGTCAACTCGCTTAAAAGGCAGGTAGAAATTTTGAGGATATTATGAAGAAAATCGAAGCTATTATCAAACCATTTAAACTCGACGAAGTGAAAGAAGCTTTGCAAGATCTGGGCATTCAAGGAATGACTGTCGTTGAAGCAAAGGGCTTTGGGCGGCAAAAGGGCCATACTGAACTTTACCGGGGCGCTGAATATGTGGTTGATTTTTTACCCAAGATTAAAATCGAATTGGTTATCTCCGATGACCAGCTTGAAGGTGCGCTTGAAGCCATTGCGCAGGCCGCCAAGACCGGAAAAATCGGCGACGGTAAAATTTTCGTCAGCACAATAGAACAAGCCGTGCGTATTCGTACGGGAGAAACAGGGGAAGCGGCGCTTTAGGGCTGCAATAAATTACAAAAAAATCAAGTTAGGGAAGTAAAATGTCTGAGAAAATATTGAAACGGATTAAAGACGAAAACATTGGTTATGTGGATTTGCGCTTTACCGATGTGCGCGGAAAAATGCAACATGTCACCTTTGATGCCAGCATGGTTGACGAAGATTTATTTGAAGACGGCACCATGTTTGACGGCTCCTCTATTGCTGGCTGGAAAGCGATTAATGAGAGCGATATGGTGTTGATGCCAGACCCGGACACGGCCGATATCGACCCGTTTTACCAGCAAGAAACCCTGACCATGTTTTGTGATATCCTGGAGCCTGATACCGGCGAGGCCTATAACCGCGACCCGCGCGGCACCACGAAAAAGGCCGAGAATTACATTAAAACCGCCGGCATTGGCGATACGGTTTATTTCGGCCCCGAAGCTGAATTTTTCGTCTTTGATGATGTGCGCTGGAATACCGACCAACAAAACACCGGCTATTCTTTTGACAGTGTCGAAGGCCCTTACAATACCGGAACACAATATACCGGCGGCAATATGGGCCACCGTCCGGGGCCAAAAGGCGGCTATTTCCCCGTACCGCCAGTTGACCATGAACAAGACATGCGCACGGAAATGCTGTCCGTCATGACAGAACTGGGTTTGCAGCCGGAAAAACATCATCACGAAGTCGCCCCCTCCCAGCACGAGCTGGGCATGAAATTCGCCACCTTGTTGACCACGGGTGACCGGATGCAGCTTTACAAATATATCGTCCACAATGTTGCCCATGCCTGGGGCAAGACCGCCACCTTCATGCCCAAGCCCGTTCACGGTGACAATGGCACTGGCATGCATGT